>DASQMQ010000351.1:0-2660 GCA_035645455.1 Pseudonocardia sp. | reverse complement strand
AGCCGGGCCTGCTCGGCCTGGCCGTCGGCGACGTACCGGTCGTGCGCGGCCCGCCCGGCCTCGGCCAGCCGCTCGGCCTCGGCCTTGGCCCGGTCGGTGAGCTCGGTGTACTGGCGGCGGCCGTCGGCGATGGCCCGCTCGGCCTCGTTCCGGGCCTGGGCGCGCTGCTGCTCGGCCTCCTGGCGGGCCTCCTCCAGCGTGCGCTGCGCCTCCTCGCGGGCCTCGGCGAGCATCCGGTCGGCGTCGGCGCGGGCGCTGGAGCGGGTCTGCTCGGCCTCCTGCGCGGCGTCGTCGACCAGCTCGTCGCGCCGGTCCAGCACGTCCTGGGCGTCGTCGAGCTCGCCGGGCAGTGCCTCCCGGACGTCGTCGAGCAGTTCCAGGACGTCCCCGCGGGGCACCACGCAGTTCGCCGTCATCGGGACGCCGCGCGCCTCCTCGACGACCGTCACCAGCGCGTCGAGCGACTCGAAGACCCGGTACACGCGCGCATTCTCGCACCGGACCGGAACGGCGTGCCGGATGGCGCCACCACAGCGTGTCCCCGGCGGTGCGCGCAGCGGTCAGCCGCGCTCGCGGATCCGGTCCAGCAGCAGGCGGTGCACGGTGTCGGGCAGCAGGTGCGCGACGTCGCCGCCGTAGGTGGCGACCTCCTTGACCAGCGAGCTGGACACGAAGCTGTACTCCGGGCTGGTGGACATGAACAGCGTGTCCACCCCGGACAGCCGCTGGTTCATCTGGGCCATCTGCAGCTCGTAGTCGAAGTCGGTGACCGCGCGCAGGCCCTTGACGATGGCCCGGATGTCGTGCTCGCGGCAGTAGTCGACCAGCAGCCCGTGGAACGACCCGATGGTGACGTTCGGGTAGGGCTCGAGGACCTCGGTGAGCATGTCGATCCGCTCGTCCACGGTGAACAGGCTCTTCTTGTTCTTGTTCACCAGGACCGCGACGACGACCTCGTCGAACAGCGCGGACGCCCGGCCGACCACGTCCAGGTGGCCGTTCGTCGGGGGGTCGAAGGAGCCGGGGCAGACGGCGCGCCTCATGGATGCCGACGGTAACAGCCGCGACCGGTGCGGCCGTGTGATCTCCACGGCCGCGCGCACGTCCGCCGGCCGGGCACCCCCACCCGCCCGACCCCGTGACGCGGCGGGGTCAGGTCGAGCGGGCGACGTGCAGGACGGTGTCGCCGTAGCGGCGCTCGCGCACGGGATGCAGCGGCTCGGGCCACGGGAAGGCGCCCGCCCGGGCGGCCCGCTCGACGACCACGACGGCGTCCGCGGCGAGCCAACCGTTCCGGGTCGCCGCCGCCAGCCATCCGGCCACCTCGGCGGCGGGCAGGTCGTAGGGCGGGTCGACGAGCACGACGTCGTAGGCCCGGTCCGCCGGGGCGCCCAGCACCGTCGCGGCCGGTGCCGCCCGGACGACCGCGCCGGGCAGCGCGAGGTCCGCGACGTTGCGGCGCAACACGACGGCCGCGCGCCGGTCCGACTCGACGAGCAGGGCGTGCTCCGCCCCCCGCGACAACGCCTCCAGGCCGAGCGCGCCGGATCCGGCGCACAGGTCCAGCACGGCGGTCCCGGTGAGACCGGGGTCGGCGTCCAGGGCGGAGAACAGCGCCTCCCGGACCCGGTCGGAGGTGGGCCGGGTGCCCTTCGGCGGCACGGACAGCCGCCGGCCGCGGGCCGTGCCGGCCACGATGCGGGTCACCGCGGGCCCGCTGCCGGCCCGGCCGGGCTCACCGGATCTCGACGAGCAGGTCCCCGCCCTCGACCTGCTGCACCCGCCCGATGGCCAGCCGGGCGACCGTGCCGCCCTGCTGCGCGGTGATCGACGCCTCCATCTTCATCGCCTCGATGGTGGCCACGGTGTGTCCGGCCTCGACCGTCGCGCCCTCCTCGACCTGCAGGGTGACCACCCCGGCGAACGGCGCCGCGACGTGGCCACCATCGGACCGGTCGGCCTTCTCCGCGGCCTTGACATCGGTGGCCACCGTGCGGTCGCGCACCGACACCGGCCGCAGCTGGCCGTTCAGCGTGGTCATCACGGTGCGGAAGCCGCGCTCGTCGGGCTCGGAGATGGCCTCCAGCCCGATCAGCAGGGTCACCCCCGGCTCCAGCTCGACGGTGTGCTCGATCTCCGGTTCCAGCCCGTAGAGGAAGTCCTTGGTGGACAGCACCGAGGTGTCCCCGTGCGCCTCGATGTGGCCGAGGTACTCGGTGGTGGGGCCGGGGAACAGCAGCCGGTTGAGGGTGGCCCGCCGGTCTCCCCCCTCGGCTGCCGAGCGCAGCCCGCGGCGGTCCTCGATCGACAGGTCCGGCTCCGCCTTCTCCGGCGGGCGGCCCTCCAGCGCCCGGGTCCGGAACGGCTCCGGCCAGCCGCCGGGCGGGTCGCCGAGCTCGCCGCGCAGGAACCCGATCACCGAGTCCGGCACGTCGAACCTCCCGGGCTCGGCCTCGAAGTCCGCGGCCGACACCCCGGCGCCGACCAGGTGCAGGGCCAGGTCGCCGACCACCTTCGAGGACGGGGTCACCTTCACCAGCCGGCCCAGCATCCGGTCCGCAGCCGCGTACAGGTCCTCGATCAGCTCGAACCGGTCGGCCAGGCCGAGCGCGATGGCCTGCTGGCGCAGGTTGGACAGCTGCCCGCCGGGGATCTCGTGG
>DASQMQ010000350.1:0-17029 GCA_035645455.1 Pseudonocardia sp. | reverse complement strand
CACCAGCCGCACCCGCTGGCCGGCTACCTGGACCTGGTGACCGCGGTCGCCCCCGGCCAGCGGGTGCGGCTGGTGCCCGACGTCGGCTTCCCCCGCTCCGAGCTGGACGGCCGGCTGCGCGACCGGCTGGTCGACGCGCTGCGCCGGGCCCGCTGGCTGCCCGCGGCCGGCGGTGGCGAGCTGGCCCCCGGCGTCGCGGAGTGGCTCGACCTGCCCGGTGCCCCGGACGCCCTGCGCGCCCGGCTGGCCGGTGCCGGCCTGGACCGGCTGGTGGCCGCCGACCCGGCGCCGCCGGCCGCGCTCGGCGTGCCCCGGGTCACCGCGGCCGAGCTGGTCTCCCGGCTGTTCGGGGTGGAGCAGCCGCCGCAGTGGTGGCGGGAGCTGTACGCGGAGCTGGAACCGGTCGTCGACACCGTGCCCGGGCTGCTCGACGAGCTGCGCGCGCTGCCCGTCCCGCTGGCCGACGACCGCACCGCGGCCGGCCCGGCGACCGTGCTGCTGCCCGAGCCGGACGCCGGGCCGGACGCCGCCCCGGCCGTCGCCGCGCTGGCCGCGCTCGGCCTGCCGGGCCTGCACGTCGCGCACGCCGGCGCGGTGCACCCGCTGCTGGCCCGACTCGGGGCCCGCGCGGCCAACCCGCTGACCCTGCTGGAGCACCCCGCGCTGACCGAGGCCGTGGACCGGTCGGTGGCCTACGCCGACGCCGGGCTGGACCCGGAGCCGCTGGCCGCCGCGGTGCTGGGCCTGGTCGCCGTGGTCGGGGACGCGCCGCCGGCGCTGGCCGCGCTGGCCCTGCCCGACTCCGACGGCCGCCCGGCCCGGGCCGACGAACTGATGCTGCCCGACGCCGCGCTGCGTCCGCTGCTGGCCCCGGACGCCGGCCTGGACGTGCTCGACGCCACGTGGGCGCAGCGGTTCGACCGGTCGGTGCTCACCGCGATCGGGGTGGTGGACCGGTTCGCCGTGCTGGTCGAGGAGTCGCCGCTGGGCCCCGACCACGACCTGCACGACGAGGAGGAGTGGTGGGACGGCCTGGCCGACCCGCCGTCCCGGCTGGTCGCGGTGCGCGACCTGGACCTGGTCGACGACGACGCCTGGCCCGATGCCCTGGCCCTGCTGGCCGGCGACCGCGACACCCGTTCGGCCGTGCTCGCCCCCGGCTCCTACACCGCCTGGTGGCTGGCCCGCCACGCCCGCCTGGCCGGCCACCCCCCGTCCCACTGGCGCCTCCCCTCCGCCCCCGACCTCGCCCCCCTCTACGACCTCGTGCGTGCGAAACGCCGTTCGAACGGTGTTTCGCACGCCCGACCCCTGGATGATCAGGTGCTGGGGGCGATCGGGGTGCGGGCGGACCTGCGGGTGCGGGACACCGCCGAGGCCGACGACCTGCTGGTGCGGTTGAGCGATCCGGCACGGCAGCCGGACGCGGCGCTGGTCGCCCGGGCGCACGCGGCGCTGTCCGAGGCGGTCGCGGCCGGGGACGTGCCGGCCGACGAGTTGGCGCTGCCCGAGCAGGTGCGGGCCCTGGACGGCAGCGTGGTCGACGTCGGGGTCGCCGTGGTGCTCGACGACGTCTGGCTGGGCGCGGTGCTGCCGCCCGGCGAGGTCGTGGTCGGTGGCGACCCGGTCGCACTGGCCGAGCTGCTGGACCTCCCGCTGGCCTCGGAGGTGGTGGCCGCCGAGCCGGTGGGCGAGGGCGTTGCGGTGCGGTGGTCCGCGCTCGGGGAGGTCGTGCTGGCCTGCGACGTCCTCGGCGTCCCGGTGCCCGACGGCGAGCTGGTCCGGCACGACGACCTGGTGGTCGACGTCACCCGTCCGGCCCCCGGTCGGGTGGGCGTGCCGGCCTGGCGTGACGGTTCGGGCAGCTGGCACGCGGCCGACCCGCTGCGGGCCCTGCTGGGCCTGCTCGGCGGTGACCCGATCGACGGGTGAGGCCCCCCGCGGCGTGCTACACAGGGTTGTGTCTCCTGTGACCCGCCTGCGCCGACCGTCGAGGGTCTGCCTACTGTCCGTGCACACCTCTCCGCTGGAGCAGCCGGGCACCGGTGACGCCGGCGGGATGAACGTCTACGTGGTGCAGACGGCAACCCGGATGGCGCAGCGCGGGGTGGAGGTCGAGATCTTCACCCGGGCCACCTCGTCCGAGCACCCGCCGGTGGTCGAGCTGGCCCCGGGTGTGCTGGTCCGGCACGTGGCGGCCGGCCCGTTCGAGGGCCTGGGCAAGCACGACCTGCCCGGCCAGCTCTGCGCGTTCACCGCGGGCGTGCTGCGCACCGAGGCCCGCCACGAGCCCGGCTGGTACGACGTCGTGCACTCGCACTACTGGCTGTCCGGCCAGGTCGGCTGGCTGGCCCGGGACCGCTGGGGGGTGCCGCTGGTGCACAGCGCGCACACCCTGGCCCGGGTCAAGAACGCGGCGCTGGCCGACGGCGACCCGCCCGAGCCGATGGTCCGGGTGATCGGCGAGGACCAGGTGGTGGCCGAGGCCGACCGGCTGATCGGCAACACCGACGCCGAGGTCCGCCAGCTCGTCGAGCTCTACGGCGCCGACCCGGCCCGCACCGTCACCATCCCGCCCGGGGTCGACCTGGCCCGGTTCACCCCCGGCTCCCGGGAGGCCGCCCGCCGGGCCCTGGGCATCGCCCCGGACGCCGTCGTGCTGGCCTTCGCCGGCCGGATCCAGCCGCTCAAGGCCCCCGACGTGCTGCTGCGCGCCGCCGCCGAACTGCTGCGCCGCGACCCCGCGCTGCGCTCCCGGCTGGTCGTGCTGGTGGCCGGTGGACCGTCGGGCAGCGGACTGGCCGAGCCGACCGCGCTGCAGGAGCTGGGCCTGGGCCTGGGCATCAGCGACGTGCTGCGCTTCCTGCCCCCGCAGGCCGCGGACGGGCTGGTGCGGGTCTACCGGGCCGCCGACGTGGTCGCGGTGCCCAGCCACAACGAGTCGTTCGGGCTGGTCGCGCTGGAGGCGCAGGCGTGCGGCACGCCGGTCGTCGCGGCCGGGGTCGGCGGGCTGCCGGTGGCGGTCGCCGACGGGCGCTCCGGCCTGCTGGTCGACGGGCACGGCGACGCGGCCTGGGCGGACGCGCTCGGCGCCGTCGCGCTGGTCCCCGGCCGCCGCGACGAGCTGGGCGGCCACGCGATCGGCCACGCCCACCGGTTCTCCTGGGACCGCACCACCGACGCCCTGCTGGAGACCTACACCGGTGCGGTCGCCGAGTTCGCCGAGCGCCAGCGCCGGATCCTGGAAAGGATGACCGGGTGAGCTTCGAGGAGCAGGTCGACAAGACGATCGCGGCGGCGCTGTCCGACCTGGACGTCGAGCACGCCCGCCGGGAGCCGGGCCAGTACCTGGTCACCCTGCCCGGCACCAACCGCCTGCAGACGCACTGCTGGCTGGTGGTCCGCGACCACGCCCTGTTCGTGCAGGCGTTCGTCTGCCGCAAGCCCGACGAGGACCACGAGGTCGTCTACCGGTTCCTGCTGCAGCGCAACGCCCGGCTCTACGGCGTGCACTACACGCTGGACCGGATCGGCGACATCCATCTGATCGGCCGGATCAGCCTGCGCGCGGTGGACGCCGACGAGATCGACCGGGTCCTCGGCCAGGTGCTCGACGCCGCCGACAACGACTTCAACACCCTGCTGGAGCTGGGCTTCGCCAGCTCCATCCGGCGCGAGCACGCCTGGCGCCAGGAGCGCGGGGAGTCCACCGCCAACCTCCGCGCCTTCGAGCACCTCTTCGCCGACACCCGCTGACCCCGCCCGCGCTGCGCCGGCCACCTGTGCGAGACCGGATCGTGATGTCGGTCGTCCAACCCGGGTGGGTCCCGGTGCCGTCCTGGTACCGACGACCCCGGACGGTCCGGGAGGCGGCGGGAGGCGATCGCGGTGGCTCGGTTCGGAGGGTGGCGGGGTGGGGGGCCCGGCCGGTGGTCGGCGGGGCGCCGGGTGCTGGTCGTGGTGGCGGTGCTGGTGGGGGTGGTGCTGGTCGGTGGCACGGCGGTCGTGCTGGCGGAGCGGTCGTCGGGCGACCTGGCGAGCGACACCGCAGCCGTCGCACCGAACCGCGGCGGGGCCGGGTACGGCGGCGACCACAGCGGTGACTACGACGGCGGCTACCCCAGCGAGGAAGGGGTCGCGGCCGAGCCGGCGCCGGCGTCGCCGGAGTCCCGGTCGTCGCTGGACTCGTCGGTCGCGCCCGAGATCGCGCAGGTCCCCGGGGTGCCGGTCGGCGGCGTGCAGCGCGAGCTGGTCCGCCGCGCGCAGCTCACCATCGAGGTCGACGACTCGGTCGCCCGCACCCGCCAGGTGCGCACCGCGGCCGCCGCGCTCGGCGCCATGGTCGTCGAGGAGCAGGCCAGCAAGGGCGGGTCGTGGCTGACCCTGCGGGTGCCGTCCGACGCGCTGGACCGGCTGATCGACGAGGTGGCCGGGCTCGGCACCGTCGTCGACCGGTCCGGCCAGGTGATCGACGCGACCGAGGAGGTCGTCGACCTGGACGCCCGGGTGGCCAGCCAGCGGGCCAGCGTCGACCGGATCCGGGCGCTGCTCACCCAGGCCCAGACGATCGGCGACATCGTCGCCATCGAGTCCGAGCTGGCCAGCCGGCAGTCCGAACTGGACTCGCTGACCGCCCGGCTGACCGCGCTGCGCGACCAGGTGGCGATGTCCACGCTGACCGTCGACCTGCGCGGGCCGGACGCGCCGGTGCCCCCGGTCGACCCGGGGCCGGGCGGGTTCCTCGACGGGCTGGCCGCGGGCTGGGCGGGGCTGCTCGCGGTGGGCACGGCGGCGGCCGCGGTGGCCGGGTTCGTGCTGCCGCTGCTGCCGGTGGTGGCGCTGGTCGCCGGGATCGGCTGGCTGGTCCGGCGCGTGCTGCGCGGTCGGCGGCGGCCGGCGCCGGCCGGGCCCGCCGCGTCGGGGGCCGACGGCGGGGCCTGAGTCCCGCCGTCGCCGGCGGGCGGAGCGGCCCGGGTACCGAGGGGGGATCCGAACTCGGGCCGCTCCACCGTCGTGCCGGCCGCGGGGTCGCGTGATCGGGGGCGTCACGCGGTCGTCGGCGACCGTGCCCGGGCGCGGTTGGGGGGCACCGTTCCCGGTGCCGGCGGACGGGAGGGGGTCCGTCCGAACCGGCGGGCCCACGATGACAGTCGGTGACGGGATCAACAACCCTTTGGCCTTGGGCCTTTCGAGTGTTCTGATCTTATGCCACGGAGACGCGCCGGTAACTATCCTGAGCGCGCCCGTCCAGGCCCGTCACTCATAGAGGAGTACGCATGTCTGTCCGCAGCCCCTTCCCGGACGTCGAGATCCCCGAGGTGTCGCTCTACGACCACCTCTTCGACGACTTCGGCGACCGGGGCGAGGCCACCGCGTTCGTGGACGGCACCAGCGGCGCGTCCCTCACGTTCAACCAGCTCAAGGGCATGGTGAACCAGATCGCCGCGGCGCTGGCCGAGCGCGGGATCGCCGCCGGTGACGTGGTCGGGCTGTTCGCCCCCAACACCCCGTACTACGCCGCGGTGTTCCACGGCGTGCTGCGCGCCAACGCCATCGTGACCAGCGCCAACTCCCTCTACACCCCCGGCGAGCTGGCCCACCAGCTGGCCGACTCCGGGGCGAAGCTGCTGTTCACCGTCTCGCCGTTCCTGGACCGGGCGGTCGCCGCGGTGGCCGAGGCCGGGCTGCCCGCCGACTCGATCATCGTGCTGGACGGGGCCGAGGGCCACACCTCGCTCGCCGACCTGCTCGGCACCTCGGCCGCGCCGCCGGCGCAGACCGTCGGCGCCGGCGACACCGCGGTGCTGCCGTACTCGTCGGGCACCACCGGGCGGGCCAAGGGGGTCATCCTGACGCACCGCAACCTGGTCGCCAACCTGGCCCAGTTCGGCGCGCTGACCGGCGTGAACGCCGACTCGAAGATCCTCGCCGTGCTGCCGTTCTTCCACATCTACGGGATGACCGTGATGATGAACAACGGCATCCGCAAGCGGGCCACCGTGGTCACCATGCCGAAGTTCGACCTGGTGGAGTTCCTCCGGGTGATCTCCGAGCACCAGGTCGACTACGTCTACATCGCGCCGCCGGTCGCCGTGGCGCTGGCCAAGCACCCGATCGTCGACCAGTACGACCTGTCCTGCATCGACGTCATCTTCTCCGGCGCCGCCCCGCTGGACGCCGAGCTGGGCCACGCGGTGGCGAAGCGGCTGGGCTGCAAGGTCCGCCAGGGCTACGGGATGACCGAGCTCAGCCCGGTCAGCCACTCGATGCGCGAGGAGGACGACGACGCCGACCTGAACAGCGTCGGGGTCACCCTGCCCAACATCGAGTGCAAGCTGGTCGACCCGGACACCGGCGAGGAGGTCGGCCCGGGCGAGCGCGGCGAGCTGTGGGTGAAGGGCCCGAACGTGATGTCCGGGTACCTGAACAACCCCGAGGCCACCGCGGTCACCCTGGACGACGAGGGCTACCTGCACACCGGGGACGTCGCCACGGTCACCGAGGACGGCGTGTTCACCATCGTCGACCGGGTCAAGGAGCTGATCAAGTACAAGGGCTACCAGGTGCCGCCGGCCGAGCTGGAGGCCCTGCTGCTGACCCACGACCGGATCGCCGACGCCGCGGTCATCGGGGTCCGCGACGCCGAGGGCGAGGAGGTGCCCAAGGCGTTCGTGGTCCGGCAGGCCTCGGCCGAGCTGTCCGAGGACGAGGTGATGTCCTTCGTGGCCGAGCGGATCGCCCCGCACAAGAAGGTCCGGGTGGTCGAGTTCATCGAGGAGATCCCGAAGTCGGCCTCGGGCAAGATCCTGCGCAAGGACCTGCGCGCCCGGGAGACCGCGGCGAGCTGACCACCCGACCCGGACGGGTCTCGGGTGCCCCGGCGAGCCGCGCACGCCGCCGGGGCACCCGTCGTCCCGATCCCCGGTCGACCGGGTGCTGCGCTCGTCGCCGGATCGGCCCCGACGGTGGGGAGCACGGTGGGGAGCACAGCCAGGACCCTGGAGGACACCCATGCCCCTGCCCCTGGACGGCGTCCTGTTCTTCCCGGTGACCCCGTTCACCGCGGACGGGGACCTGGCCCCCGACCTGCTGACCGAGCACGTCACCCGCGGTCTCGCGCACGGCCCCGGTGGGGTGTTCGCCGCGTGCGGCACCGGTGAGCTGCACGCGCTGTCGGTGGCCGAGCACGAGACCGTCGTCGGCACCGCGGTGCGGGCCGTGGCCGGTCGGGTCCCGGTGGTCGCCGGCGCGGGCGGCCCGCTCCCGGTGGCCGTCGAGCAGGCCCGGCGCGCGGCCGGGGCCGGTGCCGACGGGCTGCTGCTGCTCCCGCCGTACCTGGTGGCCGGACCACCGGAGGGCACGCTGCGCTACCTCGAAGCGGTTGCCGCGGCCACCGACCTGCCGGTGGTCGTCTACCAACGGGCCGGGGCGGTGTTCACCCCGGCGACCGCGGTCGCCGCGGCCCGGCTGCCCACGGTGGCCGGGTTCAAGGACGGGCTCGGCGACCTGGAGCGGATGACCGCGATCGTGCGGGCCGTGCGCACCGCGGTGGGAGCGGACTTCCCGTTCTTCAACGGCCTGCCGACCGCGGAGGTGACCGCCCCGGCCTACCGGGGGATCGGCGTGGAGCTGTACTCGTCGGCCGCGTTCTGCTGCGCGCCCGAGGTGGCCATGGCGTTCCACCGGGCGCTGGTGACCGGCGACCGCGCGGCCACCGACGGGCTGCTGGAGCAGTTCTTCCTGCCGCTGGCCCGGCTGCGCGACCGGGTCCCCGGCTACGCCGTCGCACTGGTCAAGGCGGGTGTGCGGGCGCGCGGGCCGGACGTCGGCGGGGTCCGCCCGCCGCTGGTCGACCCCTCGGAGGGCGAGGTCGCCGAGCTGACCGAGCTGCTGAGGACCGGGCTGGAGCGGGTCGGGGCGAGCTGGTGACGACCGCGGACCGGGTGGCCGAGCTGCGCACCCGGGCCCCGCGGGTGCCGCTGCCCCGCCCGTGGGGGCCGGACGTGCGGCACGTGCACCTGGCCGTCACCGAGGTCACCGCGGCCGACGGCGCCCGCGTCAGGAGCGCTCGGCCCGGGGCTGCCGGGCGGCGGCCTGCTCGGCGACGTGCGCCCGGAACAGCTCCGCGGCCGGCAGCAGCCGCCGCTCGGTCGCCCACGACATGCCGATGTCCCGGACGGCACCGTCGTCGGTGAGCTCCAGGTGGTGCGGCCCGGCCGCGCCGTCGCGGGCCGCCGGGACGATCGCCACCCCCAGCCCGGCGGCCACGAAGGCGCGCATGGTGGGCAGGTCGTCGCACTCGAAGGCGATCTCCGGGACGAACCCGGCCCGGGCGCACAGCTCGTCGCACTGCTGGCGCAGCACCGAGCTGGGCCGGATGGCGATGAACGGGTGGTGGGCGGCGTCGGCCAGGGAGACCCGCGGGTGCGCGGCGAGCGGGTGCCCGGCCGGCACGGCCAGGTGCAGGGGTTCGCGGGCCAGCCGCCGCCAGCGCACCGCGCGCGACCCGACCCGCAGCGTGGACAGCTCCAGGTCGATCTCGCCCCGGGGGTGCAGCGAGGTCACCAGCTCGTCGCGCTTGGGCAGCAGCACGAACCGGACGCCGGGGTGCGCGGCGCGGAAGCTGCCGACCAGGTCGGGCACCAGCCAGGTGCCCAGCGAGGGCTGGAAGGCCAGCGCCACGGTGCCCGTCTCGGGCTCGACCAGCTGCTGGACGGCGGCCAGACCGTCGTCCAGCTCGTGCATCACCGCGTCCACGTGGCGCTTGAACGCGACCCCGGCGTGGGTCATCCGCAGGGTGCGGCCGGTCCGGCGCAGCAGCGGCGTGCCCACCTCGGCCTCCAGCCGGGCCAGCGCCCGGGACACCCCGGACTGGGTGGTCCCCTCCAGCTCGCTGACCTCGGTCACGGTGACCCCGTCGGCGACCTGCTGGAACCAGCGCAGCGCGTTCGTGTCCACATCGATGACGCTAGTGCATGAATTGCATATCAAAGACTCATTGGACGCATGGATGCCCGGCGACGACACTGGACACCGTGAACATCGAGCTGAAGACCCGGGAGACCGCCACGACCACCACCGCGCCCGCTCCCGAGACCACCACCCGTCCCGGGACCGCCGCCCGTCCGGCCCGGACCGGCCGCCTGGCCGCCTTCCGCCAGGCCGTCGCGGCCCGCCGCGCCCGGCGCAGCGAGCTGTCCCGCACCATCGCCGCCTACCCGGCGACCCGCAGCGCCGCCACCATCGCGCTGCTCACCAGGAGCGGCGCCTGACGCCCGCTCTCGGCCCCGACCGCGGTCGATCGACCGCGGTCCTCAGTCGCCCCAGCAGTTGCGCACGCCGTAGGCGACGTCGCGGGAGTCGACACCCGGCGCCGGGTCGCCGGTGATCAGCTGGACCCCGGTGTCGAGGTAGCCGCTCGGCGGCTCCCCGCCCCGCGCGGCCGACGCGATGGCCAGCACGCCCTCCCGGGCCATGTTCTCCGGGAACTGCTGCGAGGTGGCGTCGATGCCGCCCGGCCGCACCCCGTTCTTGATCGCCTCGCAGCCGCCGTCCACGGACACCACGATGACGTCGTCCATGCTCCGGCCGGCCGCCTCGAGCGCCTCGATCGCGCCGAAGGCCGCCGGCTCGTTGACCGTGTAGACCACGTTCACGTCGGGGTTCGTCCCGAGCAGCTGCTCCATGGCGGTCCGGGCCAGGTCCCGGTCGCCCTCGGTGTCGACCGCGACCGGCTGCGGGTCGTCCGCGCCGATCCCGAACCCGGCCAGGAACCCGTCGTGGCGCAGCTGCCCGGACCTGATCCCGGGAGCCAGGTCGAGCATGGCGACCACCGGGGCGACGCCGCGCTCCGCGGCCTTCGCGCTCGCGTACTGCCCGATCAGCTCACCGGCGCGGAAGTTGTCGGTGGCGAACAGCGCGTCCACCGCCGAGTCCGGCTCGACCGGGGTGTCCACCGCGATCACGACGACCCCCGCCGCCCGCGCCGCCTCGATCGCCGGCACCACGGCCGAGGAGTCGGTGGGCGCGATCAGGATGCCGTCCGCGCCGTCCGCGGTCATCCGCTCGATCGCGGCGATCTGGCTGTCCACATCGGTGTCGCTCTGCCCGGTCGCGGTCACCAGGTCGACGTCGTTGCCGTCCGCGGTGTCCTGGGCCACCTCGCGCATGGTCACCCAGAACGGGTTCTCCTCCTGCTTGGTGATCAGACCCACGGTGACCGGGTCGCCGCCGTTCCCGCACGCGGTGAGGGTCAGCCCGAGGGCCGCCGCCCCGGCCAGCGCGACCAGCCGCCGCGTCCACCGCCCCGTACCCCGACGACGACTCGACATGGACCTCTCCCTCCGCAGTGCTAGACGACGGTCGTCGGCTCGTGGGCGCCGCCCCGGACGTTGCGCAGGTCGAACACCGCGTACGCGGCCACCAGGGCCAGGCACACCCCCGGCACCACGAAGCCCTGCGCCGCGCCCACCCGGTCCATCACCGCGGCGTGCACCATCGGCAGCAGCGCCCCGCCCAGGATGGCCATGACCAGCCCGGCCGCCCCGAACTTCGCGTCGTCGCCCAGGCCCTGCAGGGAGACCCCGTAGATGGTGGGGAACATCAGCGACAGCGAGGCCGAGATGGCGACGACCGCGAGCAGCCCGACGATGTTCAGCGAGAACATCGCCACCAGGCAGCAGGCCACCCCGAACAGAGCCATGATCAGCAGCAGCAGGGTGGGCCGGAACAGCCCGAGCAGCCAGGTCATCACGAACCGGGAGACCAGGAACAGGATCAGGCTGGCCTGCAGGAACCAGCCGGAGTTCTCCGCGGAGACCCCGACGACGTCCTGCGCGTACAGGATGGTGAAGGTCCACACGCAGGTCTGCGCGGCGACGTTGAAGAACTGCGCGACGACCCCGTAGCGGTAGTGCCGGTTGGCCCACAGCCGCCCGGCGACGTTGCCCGCGGGGAGGGCGACCTCCTCGGCCCGCACCTGATCGACGTCCATCCGGCGGAAGGCGATCAGCAGCCAGATCACGACGAGCACCGCGGCGATGCCGAGGTAGGGGCCGAGCACCAGCGACAGGTCCTGCTCCTGGCTCTGCCGCAGCTGCTCCGGGCTCATGATCGTCTTGGCCGGCTCCGGGGTGAGCGCGGGCAGGATGAGCACGGCCCCGAGCAGGACGCCGATGTTGGCGCCCACCGGGTTGAACGCCTGGGCCAGGTTGAGCCGCTGGGTCGCGCTCTGCTCGTCGCCCATCGCGATGACGAACGGGTTGGCCGAGGTCTCCAGGATGGACAGCCCGGCGGCCAGCACGAACAGCGCGATCAGGAAGAACTCGTAGACCAGCAGCTGGCTGGCCGGGATGAACAGCAGCCCGCCGCCGGCCGCCAGCCCCAGCCCGACCAGCACGCCGGCCTTGTAGCCGAACCGCTTGGTGATCAGTGCGGCCGGGATGGCCAGCGCGAAGTAGGCCCCGTAGTAGGCGAACTGGACCAGCGACGACTGGAAGTTCGACATGTCGAAGATGCTGCGGAACACCCCGACCAGGACGTCGGTGAGGTTGGCCGCGGCGCCCCATGCGGCGAAGCAGAGCACCAGCAGGACGAACGGCACGGCCAGGCCGGGGCGGACCAGTGGGGCCTTGCCCGGCCTCGTCGCCGACCCGGTTGATCCCGCTGCCGCCACCCGGACCACCACCTCACGAGTGCCCCGGTACCGCGCCGTCCGAGGTCCGGGCTCACCCTAACGTGACGGCGGGTGTCCGGCCGGTTCTGCGCGGTGGCCACCGCCGTCGATGGACCCGGGCCGATGGGCGACCTACGGTCGGGTCATGTCCAGCCCCGAGGCCTTCTGGGCCGCCGCCGACCGCCACCTCGTCCGGTACGCCGGCCCGTTCAGCCCGGAGATCATCGAGCGGGCCGAGGGCAGCGTGCTGGTCACCGCGGACGGCCGGCGGATCCTCGACTTCACCTCCGGCCAGATGAGCGCGATCCTCGGGCACAGCCACCCGGACATCGTGGCCACCGTGCGCGCGTCGATCGGCACGCTGGACCACCTGTTCAGCGGGATGCTGTCGCGGCCGGTGGTCGACCTGGCCCGGCGGCTCGCCGGGTCGCTGCCCGATCCGCTGGAGAAGGTGCTGCTGCTGACCACCGGCGCCGAGTCCAACGAGGCCGCCATCCGGATGGCGAAGCTGGTGACCGGCGGGTTCGAGGTGGTGTCGTTCAGCCGGTCGTGGCACGGCATGACGCAGGCCGCGGTCAACGCCACCTACAGCGCCGGGCGCCGGGGCTACGGCCCCGCGGTGCCGGGCAACTTCGCGCTGCCGACCCCCGACCCGCGCTGGTCGGCCGGCGGTCCGGCGGACGAGGCGGCCTGGCGCCGCCAGCTCGACCAGGGTTTCGAGCTGATCGACGCGCAGTCGGTGGGCAGCCTGGCCGCCTGCATCGTGGAGCCGATCCTCAGCTCCGGCGGGGTGATCGACCTGCCGCTGGGCTACCTGGCCGCGCTGCGGGACAAGTGCCACGAGCGCGGGATGCTGCTGATCCTGGACGAGGCGCAGACCGGGCTGTGCCGGACCGGCACCTGGTACGCCTTCCAGCGCGACGGCGTCGTCCCCGACATCCTGACGCTGTCCAAGACGCTCGGTGCCGGGCTGCCGCTGGCCGCCGTGGTCACCAGCGCCGACATCGAGGCCGCCGCGCACCAGCGGGGCTACCTGTTCTACACGACCCACGTCTCCGACCCGCTGGTCGCCGCGGTCGGCAACACCGTGCTGGACGTGCTCGAACGCGACGGCATGGACGCCGTCGCCCGGGCCAAGGGCGACCTGCTGCACGCCGGCCTGCTGGCGCTCGGGGAGCGGCACCCCGTCGTCGGCGACGTGCGCGGGCGCGGGCTGCTGCAGGGTCTGGAGCTGGTCGCCGACGGCAGCGACCGGCTCGGCGCCGAGGTCACCCGGCGGTGCCTGGAGCTGGGCCTGCACATGAACGTCGTGCAGCTGCCGGGGATGGGCGGCACCTTCCGCATCGCCCCTCCGCTGACCAGCACCGACGCCGAGCTCGAGCAGGGCGTGGCGATCCTGGACCGGGCGCTCGGCGAGGTGTCCGCGGCCCGCGCCGCCTGAGCCGGCGGTTCACCCACCGGTACTGGGCCGGGGTCGCGCTGCACTCGGACTGGCGGGTCGGGTCGCCGGTGCTGTGGCAGGACGCGCCGGACACGGCTTCCAGCCCGAGCACGCGGAGTGCTTCGGCTGGAGCGACGAGGAGTACCCGGAGCGGCTGCGCGAGCCCCGGTCGAAGGTCGACTTCACCATCGAGCCGCACGGCCCGGTCGTCCGGCTGACCGTCACCCACGACGGCTTCGCCCGCGGCAGCGTGATGCACCGGGCCGTCAGCGGCCAGCTCCCGCCCAGCGGCGGCTGGCCCGAACTGCTCGCCGACCTCAAGACGCTGCTGGAGAAGGGCGAGGTGATGGCCGGCGTCGGCGAGCGCGCCTGACCCTCCCGACGTCCCACCCCCCGGCCCGGCGGCAGGAAAGCCACTCCAGGACCGGCTCCGTCTCGACAGTGGCTCTCCTGCCACTCGGGGGACGTGGGCGGGGGTGTTGCCGGGTGGGGACGGGCGCGACGAGACTGGGCGCCGTGTGGTGCGCGGCGGCCGGGCACCGGCCGGCACACCCGTCGCCGGCCGGTCGCTGATGGGCGCGCGCACGCTGAGCCGGGTGGCCGGCACCCCGCTCTGGGCGCAGCTGCTCGCGGACCTGCGCCGCCGGCTCGACCAGGAGGAGTTCGGCGCGGCGTTCCCGGGCGAGCTGGCCCTGGTCGCCGAGTACGGGGTGAGCCGGCACACGGTGCGCGAGGCGGTGCGCCGGCTGCGCGAGGAGGGCGTCGTGGTCGCCGGGCGCGGGCGGGTCCCGCGGCGGGCCCGACCGGCCGAGATCGAGCAGCCCCTCGGGGAGGTCTACAGCCTGTTCTCCGCGGTCGAGGCGGCCGGCCGGGCGCAGCGCAGCGTGGTCCGCACGCTCGACGTCCGGGCCGACGGCGTGGTGGCCGCCCGGCTCGGCCTGGAGGAGTCGACCCCGCTGGTGCACCTGGAGCGGCTGCGGCTGGCCGACGCCGAACCGCTGGCCGTGGACCGGGTCTGGCTGCCCGCCCGGCTGGCGGCTCCGCTGCTGGAGGTCGACTTCGCGCGCACCGGCCTGTACGTCGAGTACGCCACCCGGTGCGGGGTGCGGGTCACCGGCGGCAGCGAGCGGATCCGGGCGGTGCTGCCCGAGGGCGGTGAACGCGAGCTGCTGGGCACCGGCGCGGGGGTGGCGGCGTTCGCCATCGATCGGCTCGGGCTGGCCGGTGACCAGCCGGTGGAGTGGCGGCAGACCCTGGTGCGCGGCGACCGGTTCAGCGTGACGGCCCGGTTCTCCACCCGCGACGGCTACCACATGGAGGGCTGACCACCCTCACAGTCAGTGCAGGTCGAGGAAGATGCGCACGGTGGTGCCGGTGGAGCGGCGGTGGATGCGGACCAGGTCGCACACCTGGTGCACGATGTAGAGGCCGTGGCCGATCTCCGGTGGGGCCGGCGGGCGCCGTCCGGCCAGCGGGTCGTCGATCCGCCCGCCGTCCTGGATCTGGCAGACCACCTGGCCGCCCGCCACCCAGATGCTCAGCAGGCCCTGCCCGCCGCTGTGCACCAGCGTGTTGACCACCAGTTCCTGGGTGGCCAGCCGCAGGTCGCCGAGCCGTTCCGGGCTCATCCCGGCGGCCTCGCCGAAGTCGTGCACGAACCGGCGGGCCGAGCGGGTGCCGGTGCCCGGTCCGACCACCATCACGTCGGCGTCCGGCGGGGCCGGCGACGGCGGGGAGTCGAACAGGGTGGCCACCGCGACCGGGTCGGCGTAGCCGGGGCTGGTCCAGCGGTCGCCGTCGGCCGCCATCACGGGGTGCGTGCGGGTGGCGTCCACCAGGACCGAGCGGTCCAGGCGGGTGACGTCGTAGGGGCAGCGGATGAATGCCGGGAGGCCGCCGAGCGCGACGTTGATCAACGCCTCGTGCTCGGCGGCGACCGAGTACTCGTCGGGGTTGCGGCCGGCCCAGATGGGCTCGCCGATGATCCGCACCCGAGTGCCGGGGTGCTCGGCGACGAACGCGGTGAGCACCGACCCGATGATCCGTCCGGGGTTGCGCCCGGCGACCGCCATGTCCGCGGTGCGCACCCGCTTCAGCTCGTCGTCGTCGAGGGCCGCGCGCAGCAGTCCGAGGCCGGGCTGGGGCACCGCGACCAGGACCGGCTCGTCGCGCTCCAGGCCCTCCCGGATGAACGAGAGCAGCCCGGCGCGGTAGCTGGCAGCGTCCGAGTAGAGGAACGCATCGTGCTCCAACGTGCCCACCGGGTGTACCCCTTCGCCGCCGCTCATCGGCCTCCTCACCCACCGACCACGCAGCCGCGCTCGTCGATGAGGCGGCGCGTAGAGCAACCGAGCGTACTCGGCTCTGCGCGCAGCGCGAACCGGACGCCCCCGGTGATCGTGGTGCGGGTGCGGCCGGACCGGACTCAGGTGGTCGGCACGGACACGCCGATCCCGCCCGGGGTGTCGGCCCCGTAGCGCTCGATCTCGGCGTCGAGGTCCAGCGGGGCGGTGCGCATGCCGGTGGTGTCGTCCAGTCGCTCGGCCGGCACCAGCCAGCTGACCTCGAACTCCAGCCCGTCCGGGTCCCGGGCGTAGAGGGCCTTGGTCGAGCCGTGGTCCGAGGCGCCGACCAGCGCACCGCGTCCGATCAGCCCGTCCCGGATGCGGCGCAGCTCGCCGAGCGTGTCGACCTCCCAGGCCAGGTGGTAGAGCCCGACGGTGCTGCGCCCGGCCCCGGAGGGGCCGGCCCGCTCGCCGATCCCGAACAGGCCCAGGTCGTGGTCGTTGCTGGAGCCCGCGGCCTGCAGGAACGCCGCGCGGCCCGGCATCCCGGCGACGACCCGGAACTCCAGGGCACCGGTGTAGAACTCGACGCTGCGGTCGACGTCGCGGACGTAGAGCACGGCGTGGTTGAGGCGCTGGACGGGCATTCGCTTCCTCCTGAAGTTGAGCATTCAAGTATCGACTGTACGCCGTCGCCACGCGGGGTTCAACGAGGAACGACCGCCCGTCGACGGATAGTCTGGCCAGGTGGACGCGGTGGAGGACCGCTGGCTGGAGCCGGCCGAGATGCGCGCGTGGTTGTCCTACGTGGCGACCTCGGCCCTGCTCGAAGCGGCTCTCGACCGGCAGCTGCAGCGTGAGTCCGGCATGCCGCACGCCTACTACCAGATCCTGGCCATGCTCTCCGACGCCCCGGGGCGCACGCTGCGGATGAGCGACCTGGCGGCGCTCACCCAGAGCTCGCAGAGCCGGCTCTCGCACGCGGCGAACCGGCTGGAGGCCAACGGCTGGGTGCGGCGCTCGCAGTGCCCGGACGACCGGCGCGGCACCCTCGCCACGCTGACCGGTCGGGGCTACCAGGTGCTGGTCGAGGCGGCGCCCGGGCACGTGCGCACCGTGCGGCGGTACCTGTTCGACCGGCTGACCGCCGAGCAGGTCGAGCAGTTCACCGAGATCCTGCAGACCGTGCTGGCCGGCCTGGTCGAGGACGGCGGGCCGGCCCTGCCGCTGCCGCCGCTCCCCGGGACGACGGCCGGCGGCTGAGTCCGTATCCTCCGACGCTCCGTCACGGTGGTGGTGCGCCGCTCCCACGATCGGACGCCGCTGCCACCCGTCGGGAAAGAACCCGCATGCCCGGATCACCGTCGGTCCCGCGGACGGTAGCCGTCCTCGTGGCCGTCCTCGTACTCCTGTCCGGCTGCTCGACCCTGGTGCGCGGGACTCCGTCCGCGGCCCCGGGCGGGACCCCGTCCGCCGCGCCGCCCACCGCTGCGCCGCCGGCCCCGGGCCCCGCGCCGGCGGGCGGTTTCCAGGACCCGCAGGCCCGCTTCGGCCTGCTGCCGCCGCCGGGTTGGGAGACCGACACCAGTGGCACGGCGGGGGCGGCGGCGGTGTTCCTGGACCCGCGGC
>DASQMQ010000349.1:0-7175 GCA_035645455.1 Pseudonocardia sp. | reverse complement strand
CACTGCCACCGCCACCGCCACCGCCACTGCCACCGCCCCGGCGGCGTCGGCCCACGCCGCGCCGGTCCCCCCGGCCGCGGAAAGGCCGCGGCTGCGGGTGGCGCCGGCGCCCCCCGACTCCGCGGGCCCGGGCGGATCGGCCCGCTCGACCGGGACCGGCGGCGAGGCCGTGCCCGTGCCGGCGGCCCTGCCGGCCACCGCCGCCCCGGCGCCGCCCCTCGTCCCGCCCGGGGCGGGCCCTTCCCGGCTGTCGGTGCCCGCCCGCCCGCCGATCGTCCCGGACCCGGCCATCCTCGGGTTGTCCCGGCGCGCCCGGGGCCGCTGGGGGTCGCGGGTGTTCGCGTTGTTCTTCGTGTTCGTCTACGCCGTCATCGCGCTGCAGCTGATCAGCGTGCTGTTCTACCCCAGTCGCTGAGAGCGCGCTGAGCGGCGCGGATGCCCGCTCCACTAACCTGACTGCTGCGGCGGCCCCGACCGGTCGGGGCGGCCGGCCCGGGCCGAGCCCGCCGAGGGGAGGTGCGCCGCGATCGACTCCACCGACCCGCCGGGCGCACCAGTCGCGGAACCGGCTGCCCGGGCGACGTCCTCGGTGCCCTCGTTGGGCGCGAACACCGCCCACCAGGTGCGCAGCGTGCTGGCCATCCCGGCGTTCCGCCGGCTGTGGCTGGTCACCTCGGTCGCCGCGGTCTGCGACTGGCTCAGCCTGCTCGCGCTCTCCGCCCTGGCCACCCAGCTGACCAGCGGCTACCAGGCGCAGAGTTTCGCCCTCGGCGGGGTGGTGGCCACCAAGCTGCTGCCCGCGCTGGTGCTCGGGCCGCTGGCCGGGGCGCTGGCCGACAAGTTCGACCGGCGCCGGGTGATGGTCGTCTGCGACCTGCTGCGGTTCGTGCTGTTCGTGTCCATCCCGGTGGTCGGCTCGCTGTGGTGGCTGTTCATCGCGGTCTTCCTGATCGAGATCTGCGCGCTGTTCTGGATCCCGGCCAAGGACGCCTCGGTGCCCAACCTGCTGCGCCGGCCCGACCAGATCGAGACCGCCAACCAGCTCGCCCTGGTGATGACCTACGGCGTCGCGGTGATCACCGCGTCCGGGCTGTTCACGCTGGTCTCCGGGGCCGGGTCGTACCTGGGCGGCGAGCAGGGCGGGCTGCCCACGGTGATGCTCACCCTGGTGCTGAGCGGGCTGGCCTACCTGGCCACCGCGCTCACCGTGTGGTTCGGCATCCCGGAGATCTCCGGCCGGACGCAGGGCAGCCGGCAGGCCGCGCCCGGCCTGCTCACCCTGGTCCGCGACGGGGCCGCCTTCGTGGTGCGCACCCCGCTGATCCGCGGGCTGGTCACCGGCATCATCGGGGCGTTCGTCGCGGGTGGCACGGTGATCGGCTGCGCGACCCTCTACGCCACCAGCCTCGGCGGCGGCAACGCCGCCTACGGGGTGCTGTTCGCGTCGGTGTTCGTCGGGCTCGGCATCGGCATGGGCCTGGCCCCCCGGATGGCGCGGCGGCTGCCGCACAACCGGCTGTTCGGTGCCGCGATCGTGGCCGCCGGGCTGGCCCTGGTGCTGGTGTCGGTGGCGCCGCACCTGTTCGTCGCGATCGGCGGGGTGATGCTGGTCGGCGGGTTCGCCGGGATCGCGTTCCTGACCGGGCTGACCATCATCGGCGCCCAGGTCGCCGACGACATCCGCGGCCGGGTGGTGGCCTTCGTGCAGTCGATCGTGCGGCTCACCCTGCTCGGGTCGATGGCCCTGGTCCCGCTGCTGATCGGGCTGGTCGCGGCGCGCACCGTCGACCTGTTCGGGATCCCGCTGGTGATCGACGGCACCCGGGTGGTGATGCTGGCCGGCGGCCTGGTCGCGGCCGGGGTCGGGTTGCTCGCCTACCGCCAGATGGACGACCGCAGCACCGAGCCGATGCTGCCCGACCTGCTGGCCGCGGTCCGCCGGGGCGAGCCCCGGTCGGGCACCGGGGTGCTGATCGCGGTGGAGGGCGCGCCCGGCGAGGAGACCACCGACCAGGCGGCCCGGCTGGCCGAGGGTCTGCGCGCGGCGGGCCACACCGTGGTCGTGCCCGAGGGTGCCCAGCGCGACCGCGAACGCTGGGCGGCCGCGACCAGGGAGGCCGCGCTGCGCGGGATGCGGGCCAAGATGCTGGCCGCCGCGGCCGTCCGGGCGGACCAGGTCGAGCGGGTGATCCGGCCGGCGCTGGAGGCGGGGGCGGTGGTGGTCGTGGACCGGTTCCTGGCCAGCCCGCTGGTCGAGTTCGGGGTGGCCGCCGACCGCACCCGCGACGACCTCGACCCCGGCGAGCTGGACAGCCTCGTCCTGTGGGCGACCGGTCGCCTGCGCGCCGACGTGTCGGTGCTGCTCGACCGGGCCCCGGCGGCGGCCGAGCGGTCGGCGCCCCGGATGGTCGGGGTGGAGCACCTCCGGGTGCAGCGGCTGCTCACCCGGATGGCGGCGGCCGAGCCGCACCGCTACCTGGTGGTCGACGCCGACGGGGCACCCGACGACGTGGCCGGGCGGGTCATGGCGGCGCTGGTGCCGGTGCTGCCCCGCCGCGGTGCGGCAGCCGGTTCCGCGACCCCGCCGAAACCGCCGACCGACAAGGTGGTGGCGCCGTGAGCGAGCTCGAACGCGAACCGTCGGCGCGCGGCGTCTGGGACGAGGTCGTCGGTCAGGCCGCGGCCGTCGAGGAGCTGACCGCGGCGGCCACCGATCCGGCCGCGATGACCCACGCCTGGCTGTTCACCGGCCCGCCCGGGTCCGGGCGGTCGGTGGCCGCGCGCGCGTTCGCCGCCGCCCTGCAGTGCCCCGACCACGGCTGCGGGAACTGCACCGCCTGCCACACCACGATGTCGGGCACCCACTCCGACGTGCGCGAGGTCGTCCCCGAGGGGTTGTCGATCCGGGTCGACGAGATGCGCGCGCTGGTCCAACTGGCCGCCCGCCGCCCGGCCACCGCGCCCTACCAGATCCTGATCATCACCGACGCCGACCGGCTCACCGAGGGCGCGGCGAACGCGCTGCTCAAAGCGGTCGAGGAGCCCCCGCAGCGGACGGTGTTCCTGCTCTGCGCCCCGTCCGACCACCAGGACGACGTGCCGGTGACCATCCGCTCGCGGTGCCGGGTGGTGCCGCTGCGCATCCCTCCGCCGGACGCCATCGCCCGGGTGCTGGTCGACCGGGACGGCGTCCCGCCGGACGCGGCGGCGTGGGCGGCGTCGGTGTCCGGCGGACACGTGGGCCGGGCCCGGCACCTGGCCCGCGACCCGGAGGCGCGGGCGCACCGGGAGGCGGTGCTGGGCATCCCGCTGCGCACCCGGAACCTGGGCGACGCCTTCACCCACGCCGGCGACCTGGTCCGCACCGCGAAGGCCGAGGCCACCGCGCTGAGCGAGACCCGCGACGTCGTCGAGCGCGAGGCGATGGCCGTCGCGATGGGCGCCGGCGGGGTCGGCAAGGGGGTGGCCGCCGCGGCCCGCGGCGCGAAGGCGGCCGAGCGGGAGCTGGAGCGCCGGCAGAAGTCGCGCAACACCCGCACCCAGCGCGACGCGATCGACCGCGCCCTGGTCGACCTGGCGAGCTTCTTCCGGGACGCGCTGGTCGTCGGCAGCGGCGCCCGGGTGCCGCTGACCAACCCCGACCGGGAGGCCGACCTGCGGCGGGCGGCTACCGAGTGGCCGGCCGAGTCGGTGCTGCGCCGGCTGGAGGCGGTGCTGGAGTGCCGCTCGGCGCTGGACCAGAACGTCAAGCCGGAGATCGCCGTGGAGGCGATGATGGTCGTCCTGCAGCGCGGCTGAGCGCCTCAGGGCTTCCGGAAGTAGATCATCGGGTTGTTCCCCGGGCCGCGCACCGGCTCCAGGCCCAGCTCCTCGCGCAGGGCGGTGAGCTCGTCGAACACCGGCCGGGCCTTGGCCCGGGACGGGGTGAAGAACGGCGTGCGGTGCTCGTCGAGCCAGCGCACCACGACCCGGCCCTCGTGCATCGGCAGCGGCACCCGGAAGTGGAAGACGTCGTGCACGCTCACCGGGATGCCCGACCGCACCCGGGGGAACAGCTCGGCCAGGTACCAGCGGGCGAACCGGGCGCTGTGCGCGGCGTCGACGAACAGGTAGCCGGTGTCGGCCGGCACCTGGTCGAGGTTGTGCCGGATGTCGCCGCGGACGAAGGTCCAGCGGCCCTCGGCGAGGTCGCGCGGGACGTTGCGCAGGGCGTTGTCGACGATGTCGAAGCTGTAGAGGTGCCCGGTCCCGTTGTCGCGCAGGGCGTTCAGGATCCAGGACGTCGACCAGCCGTGGAAGGTGCCGATCTCCACCACCGCGGCCGGCCGGGTGGCCCGCAGCAGCAGGTAGGTGATCTCGGCCTCGAGGTCGTCGAGCTGTGGGGTCATCGTGCCCCGCCCGGACTCGGCGAACTCGCGCTGCGTCTTGCCGACCATGGCCAGATCGCCGGCGTACTGGCGGTAGAGGTCGCGGACGTACGCCAGATCGATCGGGGTCGTCGGTGCGGGGGCGTCCATGGCGGCCGACTGTAATGGGTGGGGCTCGCGGATACTCGCCGACTCACGGCCGGATCGGCGCCGGTCGGTCGGTGGATGGCGGACCGAGCGGCGGCCACCCCCACGCCGGCACCAGCTGTGCGATGCGCGACCCTTCCACACCGCCATCGACACGGGTAGCGAGCGCCGGTCGGCGGACTGGTTCCGGCCGGCTGAGCAGGGAAGGAGGGGGCGGGCGGGCGACGGGGAGGGGCGGTGGGGCGGGTGCGGGGGGTCGGTACACTGGCCGCGTACTGCCGCCTTAGCTCAGTCGGTTAGAGCGACGCACTCGTAATGCGTAGGTCTGGGGTTCGACTCCCCAAGGCGGCTCCACAGGTCAGAGGTCCTTTCCGGGGTCTCAGCGGCCGACCCAGCAGGCAGTCGTGGAACCATTCGTGGAACGCGTGCGCCCGACAGTGGTTCCATGCCGCCTCGGAAGCCGCCAGCTCGACGCGCCCGCGGCAACCTGTACGGGCTCCCCAGCGGCTCCGTCCGGGTCACGGTCTACGGCGGGATCGACCAGCTCACCGGCAAGCGCATCCAACTCGGGAGACCGTGACGGCGCGCTCCACGCGACGTGAGACCGAGAAGGAAGCCGAGAAGGTCCAGACCCGACTCCGCAACCAGGTTGACGAGCGCCGCAGCCCCCGGACCGAGGCGACAGTGAACGAGCTGCTCGACCGGTGGCTCGACGTCATCGATCTGTTGATGGATCCGATCACGTTGGTGGTGGCCGCGGTCGCGATGGGTGCGTCAGCGGGGTTGTCCGAGACCGCCGTCGCGGTGGTGAAGGACGCGTATGCGGGGTTGAAGGCGCTGCTGACCGGGCGTGCTGTGGATGTGTCCGGGGTGGAGCGCAGACCGGACTCGCCGGCTCAGCAGGTGGCGCTGCAGGAGACGCTGGCCGATGCCGGTGGGGTCGATGATGAGGTTGTGGCGGCCGCGCGAGCGGTCACCGACGCGGTCGCCGCCCACGCTCCGGACGCGGAGCGGGTGGTGGGGGTGAGGTATGAGCAGGCCGGCGACATCCGGTCACTGCTCGACGTCAGCTTCGCCGAGTACGCGCCGTTGCTCCGCGCTGTGCAGGACCTGGCCTCGGGCGACGACCGGCTCCGCGCCGCCTACAGCAGCGCTACCGATCTCTTCTGCGACGCAGTGGCCGAGCGGATCGAGCGGGAGCAGCAGCCCGCCCGGTTCGCCGAGCCCGGCCGGGCCCCGTTCCGGCACAGGCCGCGTCGACCCCGGGCCGTCGCGCTGTCCGGTGGCGGCGCCCGCCACCACCACCGGCAGCCTGATCACCGCGCGAACGCCTGGGCGGTGCCACCGGACGTCGTCGTCCGGGGCACGGCGAACAGGGCGAACAGGAGCACGGCCAGGCCGGTGGCGAAGTCGGTGAAGATGGTGGCGAAGAAGAACGGCTCGATGTGCGGCACCCCGCCCAGGAAGTGGCCGGGCGTGGACATCCCCAGGGGCGAGTAGGCGATCAAGGCCCAGCGGGCCCGGCCGTACCGGCCGCGGACGTACTCGCGATACCCCCACAACACGAGCGCGGTCGCCACCGGCACGGACACCGCGATCCCGATCCGGTAGGACAGGGCCGTCGGGAACAGGTACGGGACCGGCGGGTACAGCTCGGCCATCACGAAGTTGTGCCCGTAGTGCACGGTGGTCGACGCGATTCCCAGCCCGATCAGCACCGCGAGCAGGCGCCGTCGATCGACGGGCTGGCTCCTGGCGGTCCCGCCGGGTCCCTCCTCGACAGCACCGGGACTGCCCTGCTCCTCCACGTGGACCTCCGGTGCCCGATTGCGATGTCGAGGACGAGTAGGACGACCGTCGTGTTCGGGTGATACTGGTCCACCGGTGGGCGCGCAGCCACCTCGACTGGCGACCGCCACGCCGCGAGCGGTGCAGAGCCGCCCGCGGCCCGCTCAGCCCGGCCTCCCACCCGTCGGCGGCGCCACGCGTGCCGGTGAGGCGCGTTCGGCGGGCCTCGTCGAGGTGCAGCTGATGCGTCGAGGAGAGCAGCCGGCGGCCTGCAGGCGTGGCGGAAGCCGGATCGCGGACCGAGGCGCCCGGTTCGGGTCCGCCCGCTTCGGCTTCGGTGTCGGGGCCGTGACGGTGTCCCACCACGTCCGTGCAGGTGTGGACGTCGTTGCCGCGGTCGCTCCCACGCTCGACGAGGCGTTCGATCTGACCGCCCGGTACTGCACACGGCAGTCGCGCTGTGTCGCGGGAGCAGGTGCACGAGCATCGGGTGGGTGGGACGCGGCGCGAGCAGGTGCGCCAGCTGGGCAACGCAGTCACCCCGCCCGCCGCGGAGTGGCTGATCCGCGCCGTCGCCGCCTCCCTCGACTCGCGCCCCGCCGGCGGTGGTCCGGCCGGTTCGTCTGGCCGGTGTGGGTCCGTGCAGCAGGGGAGGGGGTCGTGGTGAGTGGGCGGTCGAGGATCGAGTGGACCGAGACGACCTGGAATCCGGTCACCGGCTGCGACCGGGTCTCCGCCGGATGCGACGACTGCTACGCCCTGGCCTTGGCGCGGCGGTTGAAGGCGATGGGCTCCGGCGAAGTACCAGCACGAGGGGGACTCGCGAACCCGTCCCGACCGGCCGCGCGTGACCCGGCTGTCGGGATCGGTCAG
>DASQMQ010000348.1:0-10035 GCA_035645455.1 Pseudonocardia sp. | reverse complement strand
CTGAAGACCCAGCTGTCCCGCTGGGAGAACGGACACGCCCTGCCCGAGCCGGTCTACCGCGACCTGCTCGGCGAGCTGTACGGCCGCACACCGGCCGAGCTCGGGCTGGTGGCGGGGCCCGACCGCACCTCGGACGGGGGTGCCGGGCGGTTGCGCGCCGCACTGGCCGAGGCCGCGGCCGCCACCCGGGCCGGACCGGACCTGTGGTGGGAGCAGCTCGCCGCGGCCCGGCGGCTGGACGACGAGTTGGGTGCCGCCGGGGCCGGTGGCGTGGTCGACGCCCTGGTGGAGCGGCTCACCGACGTGCTGGCCCACACCGTGGGACCGGCCGCGCGGCGCGGCACGGCCGCTGTGCTGGCCGCGACGGCGGCGCTCGGCGCGGCCCAGTCGCTCGACCGCGCCCGGCCCGACCTGGCCTGGCGGCGCTACGGCCGGTCGCTGGCCGCCGCGCGGGAGGCGGATCTGCCGGTGGCCGCGTCCACCGCCCTCGCCGGTCAGGCCGAGGTGCTGGTGGAGGTCGCCGAGCCGGCCACCGCGGTCGCCCTGTTGGCCGAGGCCGGAGCCGGTCCGCAGCGGGCGGCGCGGGTACGGCTGGCCGCGGCGGCCGCGCTGGCCGGCGCGGCGGCCGGGGACCGTCCGGCGGCGGACCGGGCGCTGGCCGCGGCCGAGCGGGAGTGGCGGGCCGGGCCGGTCGACCTGGTGCACCCGCCCGACGGTCCGGCCGTGGAACTGGCCGACCTGCACCGGTGGTGCGGCCGGGCGCTGGTCGAGCTGGGCGACCGGGGCGCGGCCGAGCCGCTGGACCGGGCCCTGCGCGCCGGGCCGCGTTCGGCCCGGGATCGCGCGGCCGTGCACGCCGACCTGGCCGTGGCGCTGCGGCCCATCCGCCCCGACGAAGCCGCCGAGCACGCCGCGACCGCCCGCGACCTGGCGGTCCGCATCGGGTCGGAACGGGTCACCGCGCGGCTGGCCGGTCAGGCGTCGCCGTGATCCCACCGACGGCGGCGGCGCCCGGTCCCATCGGGGACCGGGCGCCGCCGGAGCACGAGTGGATCGGACCGGCGGTCAGACCGACAGCCGCTCCTGGGCCCGCACCGCGGACCGACCGCCCACCAACGTGACCACGAAGCTGAGCAGCAGCGCGACCAGCACGCCGAGGTTGGCGTAGGCCCAGTCGCCCTCCGGCCCGCCCAGCCCCAACGGCCCGAGCAGGTAGCCCTGCCAGCTCAGCCAGCCGGCCGAGGCGTTGGTGACCAGCCCCCACCCGAGGAAGGTGCAGACCAGCAGCAGCAGGATCGGCACCGCCCGGACGTCGCCGTAGCGGCCGGACTCGCGGTACAGGTCGTCCTCGGCGTAGTCGCGGCGGCGCAGCGCGATGTCGGCGAGGAAGATGCCGCACCAGGCCGCCACCGGCACCCCGAGGGTGATCAGGAAGCCGGTGAACTGACCGTAGAAGTCGCTGGCCACGAACACCACGTAGATCGTGCCGAGCACCATGATCAGGCCGTCGATCAGCGCCGCCACGTAGCGCGGCATGCGCAGGCCGGTGGCCAGCAGGGCGAGCCCGGACGAGTAGATGTCCAGCACCGCGCCGCCGACCAGGCCGAGCACGGCGGTGATCACGAACGGGATCAGGAACCAGGTGGGCAGCGTGGCCGCCAGCGCGCCGATCGGGTCGGCCGCCAGCGCCTCGCTGAGCTCGGTCGACGAGCCGGCCAGCAGGAGCCCCACCACCAGCAGCAGGATCGGCGCGATCGAGGCGCCGATGGTCGTCCAGGCGACCACGCCGGTCGCCGAGGCCGAGCGCGGCAGGTAACGCGAGTAGTCGGCGGCCAGGTTCACCCAGCCCAGGCCGAACCCGGTCATCAGGAAGATCAGCGCGCCGATCACCTGCTGGGTGCTGCCCGATGGCAGCGCCGTGACCGTGGCGAAGTCGATGTCGCCGGCCACCAGCACCACGTAGACCACGGTCAGCACCGCGGTCACCACGGTGATCACCGCCTGCAGTCGCATGATCATGTCGAAGCCGAGCACGCCGGCCCCGATCACCAGCGCGGCCACCACGGCCAGGGCGATGAGCTGGGTCACCGCGCCGCCGCCCCAGCCCAGCCGCTCGAAGACGGTCGCCGTGGCCAGCGTGGCCAGGATGGTCAGCGCGGTCTCCCAGCCGACCGTGAGCAGCCAGGAGATCGCGGCCGGCAGCCGGTTGCCGCGGACCCCGAAGGCCGCCCGGCTGAGCACCATCGTCGGGGCCGACCCGCGTTTCCCGGCCAGCGCGACGAATCCGCACAGCGCGAACGAGAACGCGATCCCGACCATGCCGACGATCAACGCCTGGGCGAACGAGATCCCGAAGCCGAGGGCGAAAGCGCCGTAGCTGATACCGAAGACCGAGATGTTCGCCGCGAACCACGGCCAGAACAGGTCGACCGGCTTGCCTTTTCGCTCGGCGTCAGCGATGACGTTGATCCCGTTGGCCTCCACGCGGAGCGCCGCACCATCCCTGGGGGGCGCCGCGTGCCGTGATGTTGTCACCCTGCCACCTTCTCGCTCGCGCGCCTCGGACCGGGCCCGGAAGGGGGCTGAGCATACGAGCACAGCCATCCTTCGGGTGAGGCGGTGTGCCGGTAAGCACACGATCCGTAGTGATACTCATCACTTTCGGAGGCCACTGAGCTTACCCGTTGCTCCGACTGCTGGAACGCCTTGCATCGATGTGGCGGCAACGCGCCACCCTGCGTGACCCCGTACTGCCCACTGGGGAACCGGCGGACGTCAGCCGCGGTCGCGACGGCGCATCGGACCGATCGGCGATCCGTGCCCGAACGACGAGGAGGCGTCCCCGGCCGCCTCCACTCCGGACAGCAGGTTGCGCAGGTCGATCGGCAGCGCCGCGGCCGCCGCGGCGACCGCGGCCTTCACCGCGGCCCGGTCCCGCTGCACGTCGATGACCCGTTCCAGGCGGAGGCTGCCCAGCACGCCGGCCAGCACCGAGGTCTCCAGGTCCAGCTCCCTCGGGGTGCGCAGCTTGTGCTCCAGGCGCAGCCGCGGGCCGGCGGCGCGCAGCAGGTCGACGGCCGGGAACCGGTCGGCCCGTCGCCCGGTCGGTCGCCAGGCCGCCGGCTGCCGACGCACCGTTCCACTTTGCACCGCTAGCCCGGCGACCATTTCGTAGACCGTGTCACCGAGCGCGCGAATCCAATTGCGTACGGTGTGCGAACCGGGCTGCTGGTCGATGCTGTGTGCGACGAATGTCGCAATCTCGTCGGACTCCAGCCCGCCGGTGCCGGCCACCACGACGTGGTCGTCCTCCATTCCCAGGTGCCGGGACATGATGAGATCGGACAACTCGGACGCCACCAGGCTGCTCTTCATCAGGTCCTGGCCCACTTCCGGCTTGCCGGTGAAGGGGTCGTGCAGCACCAGGAACATCTTCCAGACCAGCTTGTCCTGCACCATCCGGTGCACGTCCTTTCCGTCAGGTGCCGCGTACCGGCAGCGTGCAGGGTGGGTGCCCCCCCAGGTGCCGGGATCATGCCCCCACCCGGGCCGCCCGGGGAAGGGCGGCCCGGATCACGCCGATCGGTACGCAGAGCGACGAACGGCGTCACGATCGGTTCACCCGTTCCGCTAGCGTTGTTCGGAGGATCCGAGGAGGTGGTGCCGATGGCGTGGTGGTCACGTGGCGAGGTCTCCGGCTCCCCCCAGATCGCCGGAGCGGCGGCGGCGCACGCCTCGGGAGTGCGGTCGTTCGCGGCCGGGCGGTACGAGGACGCGGTCGCGCACTTCGAGCGGGCGCTCGCCGACTGCCTGGCGGTCAACGGACCGCGCCACCCCCACGCCCTGGTCGTCGCGGGCAACCTCGGGGTGGCCCACTTCGCCGCCGGGCGGCCGCTGGTCGGGCTGTCGATGCTGGCCGACAACCTGGCCGAGCGGGAGCGGGTCCTCGGCGAGGACGATCCGCGCACCCTCACCGCGGGCGCGGCACTGGCCACCGCCTACTGCGACGCCGGCGAGATCGACAACGCGGTGCGGCTGTCCGCGCGGATCACCGCCGAACGCCGCCGGGTGCTCGGGCAGGCCCACCCCGACACGCTGATCTCGCGGCTGGGCCTGGCCAGGGCCCGCGCCCTGGCCGGGGACAGCGACTCGGCGGCCACCCTGCTGGCCGCGGCGCTGCACGACGCCGACCGCGCGCACGGTCCGCTGCACCCGTACACGCTGGTGCTGCGGGCCAACATGGCCTGCCTGCTGGCCGAGGTGGGCCGGTACCCGGAGGCCGCGGCCGAGTTCGCCCGGGCGGTGGCCGACTCGGGCACGGCCTACGGCGAGACGCACCCGGAGACGATAGCGCTGGAGCACGACTGGGTCAGCATGCTCCCGGAGCACCTGGCGGACGCCTAGCTCCGCTCCCCACCGCGCCGATCAGCTCGTCGGCCGCCCGGTAGGGGTCCAGCTCACCGGCCACCGTGCGCTTGGCCAGCTGCGGCAGCCCGGCCGCACCGCTCAGGTCGGCGATCCGCACCCGGAGCGCGGCCAGCGCGAGGGCCTCGATCTCGGCCTGGGCCCTGGCCAGCCGCCGACGTTCCCGCCCGCCGCCGGCGTCCAGGTGCCCCCGGTGCGCGTCCAGGGCCTCGACCAACCCGGGCAGCCCGCGGCCGGTCGTCGCGACGGTCGACAGCACCGGCGGCGTCCACCCGCCCGCCGCACGCTCCCCCATGGCGAGCATCCCCCGCAGCTCGCGGGTGGTCCGGTCGGCGCCGTCGCGGTCGGCCTTGTTCACCACGAACACGTCGGCGACCTCGAGGATGCCCGCCTTCGCGGCCTGCACGCCGTCGCCCGTCCCGGGCGTGAGCAGCACCACCGTGGTGTCGGCCAGCGCCACCACCTCGATCTCCGACTGGCCCACCCCGACCGTCTCCACCAGCACCACGTCGCAGCCGGCCGCGTCGAGCACCCGCAGTGCCTGCGGGGTGGACCAGGCCAGGCCGCCGAGGTGGCCCCGGGTGGCCATCGACCGGATGAACACGCCCGGGTCGGTGGCGTGGTCGGTCATCCGCACCCGGTCGCCGAGCAGCGCACCCCCGGTGAACGGCGACGACGGGTCCACGGCCAGCACCCCGACCCGTCGACCGGCCGCCCGCAACGCCGTCACCAGCGCGGACGTCGTCGTCGACTTGCCGACGCCGGGCGGCCCGGTGAGCCCGACGACGTGCGCGCGGCCGGCGTGCGGGGCCAGCGCCGCGGCCACCTCGCGCAGCCCCGGCCCGGCGTCCTCGACCAGCGAGATCAGCCGGGCCACGGCCCGCGGTTCGCCGCGGCGGGCCCGCTCGACCAGGTCGGCGACGTCGGGCGGGGACGGCACGATCGGCCGCGGCTCGGGGTCGGGCCTCAGCCCGCCGCCGGCACCCGGATGATCAGCGCGTCGCCCTGGCCACCGCCGCCGCACAGCGCCGCCGCACCCACGCCGCCACCGCGCCGCTGCAGCTCGAGGGCCAGGTGCAGCGCCAGCCGGGCGCCGGAGGCCCCGATCGGGTGACCGAGGGCGATCGCGCCGCCGTTCGGGTTGACCTTCGCCGGGTCGACGCCGAGCTTGCGGGTGGACACCACGCCGACCGCCGCGAACGCCTCGTTGATCTCGATGACGTCCAGGTCGGCGGGCTCGATGCCCTCCTTGCGGCAGGCCGCGGCGATGGCGTTGGCCGGCTGCTCGTGCAGGCTGGAGTCGTCCGGGCCGGCCACCATGCCCTGCGCGCCGATCTCGGCCAGCCAGGTGAGCCCGAGCTCCTCGGCCTTGGCCCGGCTCATCACGACCACGGCCGCGGCCCCGTCGCTGATCGGCGAGGCCGAGCCGGCGGTGATGGTGCCGTCGGCGGCGAACGCCGGGCGCAGCTTGCCCAGGCTCTGCACGGTGGTGTCCGGCCGGATGCCCTCGTCGGCGTCGACGACCAGCGGGTCGCCCTTGCGCTGCGGCACCTGCACGGGGGTGATCTCGTCGCCGAACAACCCACTGGTCACGGCCTTGCCCGCGCGCTGGTGCGAGGCGGCGGCGAACTCGTCCTGGTCGGCCCGGGTGATCTCGTAGCGGGAGTTGTGCTTCTCGGTCGAGGCGCCCATCGAGACCTGGTCGAACGAGTCGTGCAGGCCGTCGAAGGCCATGTGGTCGAGCATGGTCACGTCGCCGTACTTGAACCCGGCGCGGGACTTGGCCAGCAGGTGCGGGGCGTGGGTCATCGACTCCTGGCCGCCGGCCACCACGATCTCGCACTCGCCGGCCCGGATCAGCTGGTCGGCCAGGGCGATGGCGTTCAGCCCGGACAGGCAGACCTTGTTGATCGTCAGCGCCGGCACGTCCATGCCGATGCCGGCGGCGACCGCGGCCTGCCGGGCCGGGATCTGGCCGGCGCCCGCGGTGAGCACCTGGCCCATGATCACGTAGTCGACCTGGTCGGGGGTCACGCCGGCCCGCTGCAGCGCGCCCTTGATCGCGAAGCCGCCCAGCTGGGCGCCGGTGAAGTCCTTGAGCTGGCCGAGCAGCCGACCCATCGGCGTGCGGGCTCCTGCGACGATGACGGATCGGGACACGGTTCCTCCTGCGACTGCGATGGCCAGGGTGGACCGACGATACCTGCTGGTATCGCCGCATCGTGCCGTCCGGTGACCCGGCCCTCGGGGTGATGCGTCGCACAAACGCACGTCAACGGCCCGGGTTACATTCCGCCCATGGCTGAGCACACCGGCGCGCGGACCAGCGGGCACACCGTTCTCGGGGTGGACCACGTCGGGATCGCGGTCGCCGACCTGGACGCCGCGATCGCCTGGTACGCCAGCACCTTCGGGTTGGTCGCCACGCACACCGAGACCAACGAGGAGCAGGGCGTGCGGGAGGCGATGCTGTCCGCGCCCGGCGCCGCGACCGGCACGGCGGTCCAGCTGCTCGCCCCGCTGCGCCCGGACTCCCCGATCGGGAAGTTCCTGGACCGCAACGGGCCGGGCATCCAGCAACTGGCCTACCGGGTGGCCGACATCGACGCCAGTTGCGCGGCCCTGCAGGCGCAGGGCGTGCGGCTGCTCTACGCCGAGCCGCGCCGGGGCACGGCGGGCTCGCGGATCAACTTCCTGCACCCGAAGGACGCCGGCGGCGTGCTGGTCGAGCTGGTGGAGCCCGCCGCCGGGCACTGACCCGACCGCCGGCACCCCTGTCCCGACCCCAGGAGCCGCGCCGTCCCCTGGCCCGGACGGGGCACCGGGGGTGACCATGGCCGTCGACCCACCGGATCGACGGGCCGGATCGACGGGCCGGGCCCGCCGGCGCCGGAGTGGCGCTCGTCACCGGAGTCGATTCAGCGAGTGGATCACGCCCGGGCGGTGGTTACCATACTGCGCAGTAACCGCCACATTTCGGGATACCAAGCACCACGACCAGTGCCACCGGAGGCCAGCCGTGCAGGAGATCCTCGACGCCATCCTCGCCGACCAGCTCGATGCCGTCGGCGGTCTCCCCGTCCCGGACCACTACCGCGGCATCACCGTGCACGCCGACGAGGTCGAGATGTTCGCCGGCCTCCCGACCCGGGACAAGGACCCGCGCAAGAGCCTGCACCTGGACGACGTCGCCACCCCGGAGCTCGGTCCGGGCGAGGCGCTGGTCGCGGTGATGGCCAGCGCCATCAACTACAACACCGTCTGGACGTCGATCTTCGAGCCGATGCCGACGTTCGGCTTCCTGCGCCGCTACGGCCGGATCTCCCCGCTGACCGCCCGGCACGACCTGCCCTACCACGTGGTGGGCTCGGACCTGGCCGGCGTCGTCGTGCGCACCGGGTCCGGGGTGAACGCCTGGAAGCCCGGCGACCGGGTGGTCGCGCACTGCCTGTCGGTGGAGCTGGAGAGCCCCGACGGGCACAGCGACACGATGATGGACTCCGAGCAGCGGATCTGGGGCTTCGAGACGAACTTCGGCGGGCTGGCCGAGCTGGCGCTGGTCAAGTCCAACCAGCTGATGCCCAAGCCGGCCCACCTCACCTGGGAGGAGGCCGCCAGCCCGGGCCTGGTCAACTCCACGGCCTACCGCCAGCTGGTCTCCCGCAACGGCGCCGGCATGAAGCAGGGTGACGTCGTGCTGATCTGGGGGGCGTCCGGCGGGCTGGGCTCCTACGCCACCCAGTTCGCGCTCAACGGCGGCGCGATCCCGGTGTGCGTGGTGTCCTCGCCGGCCAAGGCCGAGATCTGCCGGCGGATGGGCGCCGAGCTGATCATCGACCGGAGCGCCGAGGGCTACCGGTTCTGGAAGGACGAGCACAACCAGGACACGAAGGAGTGGAAGCGGTTCGGCGGTCGCATCCGGGAACTGACCGGCGGTGAGGACCCCGACATCGTCTTCGAGCACCCCGGCCGGGAGACCTTCGGCGCCAGCGTCTACGTGGCCCGCCGCGGCGGCACCATCGTCACCTGCGCGTCCACCTCGGGGTTCCAGCACAGCTACGACAACCGCTACCTGTGGATGAACCTCAAGCGGATCATCGGCTCGCACTTCGCCAACTACCGGGAGTCCTTCGAGGCGAATCGGCTGGTCGACAAGGGTCTCATCCACCCGACGGTGTCCCGGGTCTACCCGCTGGCCGAGACCGGCCAGGCGGCGCTGGACGTGCACACCAACAGCCACCAGGGCAAGGTCGGCGTGCTCGCGCTGGCCCCCGAGGAGGGCCTCGGGGTGACCGACCCGGAGAAGCGCGCCCGCCACGCGGCCGCGATCAACCGCTTCCGCGGGGCATGAGCGGGCGCCGGTTTCACGGTCGTACTGTGCAACGGCACGGTCACCGGGCGCTGCCGGTACGGTGAGGGCCATGCCGCCAGTCCCCGCCGCGCCCTCCCCCGACAGCGCGTTCGACGTGGTCCGGAAGGGCTACGACCAGGGCCAGGTCGAGCAGCACCTGCGCCGGCTGGACGCGGAGATGCGCATCCTGGCCCACGACCGGGACGCCGCGGTGGACCAGTCCGGGCAGCTCGCCCGCGAGCTGGACGAGGCCCGGGCCCGCTCCGAGCGGCTGCGGGCGCAGGTCCGCTCGTTGGTCAGCCCGCCGCAGAGCATCCAGGGCATGAGCGAGCGGATGCGCTCGATGCTGCGGATGGCCGAGGACGAGGTGGCCGACATGCTGGCCGGGGCCGAGGCGGAGGCCGAACGCCGGATCCACGAGGCCGACCGGCGGGCCGCCGAGGCGCTGTTCCACGCCCGCGAGCAGGCCGACGCGATCCGGGCCGAGGCGAGCCGGCTGGCCGAACAGGCAGCCCACGAGCAGGCCCGGGCCGCCGCGCAGGCCGAGGCGGCCCGCGCGCTGGTCGCCGAGGACTTCACCCTGGCCATGGACCAGCGCCGGGCCGAGGCGCTCGCCGAGCTCACCGCCGAGCGGGAGGCCCTCCGGCGCGACGTCGGCGAGCAGCGCGCCCGGGCCGTGCAGGAGGCCCGCGACATCGTCGAGGCGGCCCGCGAGAAGGCCCGGACGATGATCGCCGCGGCCGAGGCCGAGTTGACCGGGCTGACCGCCCTGCGCACCCGGATCGCCGGGCAGCTCGACCACGCCCGCAGCGCCCTGCAGCGCACGGTCGCCGGCCTGGGGATGCTGCCGGAGGAGAGCTGGGGCGCAGCCGAGGTTCCGCCGGCCGAGGTTCCGCAGGCCGGGGTGCGGCCGCAGGCGGGGAGCTCCATCGCGGCGGCCGAGACGGCCCCGCAGCCGGTGCAGCCCGCGCGCGACGAGGCCGCCGACCGACCGGCCGGGAGCACGCCGGACCTCGACGAGGCGACCCGCCCGTCGTCGGAGAGCCCGATCGCACCGGCCGCCGAGTCGGCCCCGCAGCCCGTGGACGCCCCGGCCGCGCAGACGGTCCACGAGACCTCCGCGCGGCCCGCGGATGCCCCTCCCGCGCCGACCGTCCAGGAGTCCGCTCCGCGGCCGGCCGGGGACGTTCCGGCTCGCCCGGCGACGAAGACCGGAGCGGAGGCCGTCGAGGAGGCGGCCGTCGTCGCGCAGCCGACCG
>DASQMQ010000347.1:0-13602 GCA_035645455.1 Pseudonocardia sp. | reverse complement strand
CGACCGGCAGCACCAGCACACCCGCCGCCCAGGCCGGCGGCGCGGTGCCGGGCAGGACCGCGAACAGCGGGAACGACGACGGGTCGCCCGGGAAGGCCCCGAACGGGGACGCCGTCGCCGTGCCGACCGCGACGCCCGGGCCGAGCGCCCACCCGGTCCCGGCGATCACGGCGTTGGGCAGGTAGGCGATCACCAGCAGGACGACGCCGGCCGCGGCCCCGCCGTCCGGGGCGATCCGCGCGAACGACGCGGTGATCTCGGCCCCGCGCAGCGCCACCCCGACCAGCAGTACCAGCGCCCCGACCGACAGCAGCCCGGCCACCGCCACCCCGGCCGCGACCATGGCGTGCCGCAGCCACGCCGGCACCCGCGCGGTCCACTCCTCGGGCAGCCCCATGCAGCGCCGCACCCCGATCCCGGCCCCCACCGCGGCGACCAGCCCGCCGCCGACCATCGCCGACCACGGCTCCACCACGATCGCGGCGGTCGCCGGCAGCAACGCGCTGCCCAGCACCGCGACGGCGGCGTGCGCACCCGCGGTCGCCGCGACGATCGCGCCGGCGTCCGTCCGCGAGCGGCCACCCAGCCGCCGCACCGCCCCACTCGCCCCGGCCGCGACGACCAGCACGACCACGATCGTCGGCAGCAGCGGCAGCACGCTGAGCGGGCGACCCTCCAGCGCCAGCGGGATGTGGTGCGCGGCCAGCCACAGCGGGATCGCCGCGGCGAACGCGCCGTCCATCGACATCCCGCCGCCCGCCGACAGCACGACGGCGGCCGCGGACGGCACCAGCATCGCGTAGCTGATCAGGACGGTGCCCATGGACACGGCCAGCAGCAGCCGGAGCCGGTCGAACCCGCCGACCGGGACGGCCTGCTCGTCGCCGGGGGTGTCGTCGTCCGGCGGCCCGCTCGGACCGGGTTCGGTCAGGGTGCTGGTCACCGGGTCAGGGTCGCAGCGCCACCCGCCGGCGCGGCGCAGGCACGCCGCGCACCCTCCCGCCCGCCGCGACACCCACCCCGCCACCGCACGAGCCCGGCCGAAGTCCTCGCCGCCCCGCCGGGACCGGCCCGGCAGCCGGCGGCGGCGACCGTCCGGCCGACCGGGCGGCGGTCAGTTCGAGGGTGGCCGGTCCTCCGGGGGCATGAACCAGGTCTGCTCCGACTGCTTCCCGGCGCGCTCGTCCTCGGGCTGCTCGTGCCGGCCCTCGCCGGCCTGGTCCCGGGGGGTGCGGCTGGTGGGATCGGTGAACATGCTGTCGTCGGAGCCGGAGCTGGCGCCCCGGTCGGCGGGCGAGCCGGCGTGCGAGCCGGTCCGCTCGCCGGCGGCCTGGCCGTTGCTCGTGGCCCGCGGCAGCGCGGTGGCGCCGCGCGCCTCGTCGGCCTGCTCGGGGGTGACCCGGCTGGTCGGCCCGGCGAACATGCCGCCGTCGGGGTACAGGCTGGTCTCGTCGGTGGGGCGGGCCGGGGGACGGTCGCCCGGACCGCCGGAGACGATCGGGATGGACGCGGTCGCGCCGATGTCGTCGGCGTCGGGACGCGCCGGGGGTGGGCCGACGGGCTGGGGCGGCGGGCCCCAGCCGGCCGGCGGGGGCGGCCCGCCGTGCCCGGTACCGAACCCGGGCGGCGGCTGCCCGTACCCGGGCGGCGGGCCGCCGTAGCCCTGCTGGCCGGGCGGGCCGTAGACGTGCGGCGGGCGCGCGGCGCGGGGGGCGGGCGGGCTGATGATGCCGACGTGCATCAGGAAGGCCACCGCGGCCGCGGCGGCCTGCAGGATCGCCAGGACCAGCGCGACGACCACCACTCCGGGCGCGGACCCGCCGGCGATCACCAGCTGCAGCAGCATCAACGCGCCGGTGATCACCAGCAGCGCGCCGGGCAGCAGCATCCGGTGGCAGCGCGGCAGCACCGCGGCCCCGGTGACCAGGCCGCCGCCGATCAGCAGCGGGCCGGCCAGCAGGGTGCTGAACGAGAAGCCGTAGTCGCCGAAGAAGCCCATCAGGTAGATGACCAGGCCGAGGCCGGCCGCGCTGAGCGCGAGCAGCCGGGCCGGTCCGGTCGGGCCGGACCCGTCGGCGGCCGGCTTCGAGGCGCTCACCTGCGGCGGCCCGGACGGGTAGCCGGGCTGGGCGCCGGGCGGCGGCCCGGACGGGGGCATCCCGCTCGGTGCGGGCTGCTGCTGGTACGGCGGCGGCCCGAAGTGGGGCGGCCCGCCGGGTCCCTGGCTCATCACACGCCCTCGCGGTGTCCGGCGGGCGGTCGGCCCGCCGCCCGGGTCGAGTCGCGGGCAGGGTCTCTCATGGGGCACTCCCTCGATGGTCCGGTCGGCGCGCCGGGGGCGGGGCACTTCCCCGCGCGTGACCTCCCGCGCTCCGTCGCAGGTGGTTCCGACGCTAGCTCATCGGCGGAACAGGTGACCGCCCGCGCCGTCCGGCGACGCAGAAGAGCCACGTCAGCGCCCGGCAGGGGCATCCGACGTGGCTCTCCGCACCCGGACCGGTGGGTTACCCGGCGATCAGCTCGCGCATCAGCGCCGCGGTCTCGCTGGGGGTCTTGCCGACCTTCACCCCGGCCGCCTCCAGCGCCTCCTGCTTGGCCTGCGCGGTGCCGGCCGAGCCGGACACGATCGCGCCGGCATGGCCCATCGTCTTGCCCTCGGGCGCGGTGAACCCGGCGACGTAGCCGACGACCGGCTTGGTCACGTTGGCCTTGATGAAGTCCGCGGCGCGCTCCTCGGCGTCCCCGCCGATCTCGCCGATCATCACGATCGCCTCGGTGTCCGGGTCGGCCTCGAACGCCTCCAGGGCGTCGATGTGCGTGGTGCCGATGATCGGGTCGCCGCCGATGCCGATGGCGGTGGAGAAGCCGATCTCGCGCAGCTCGTACATCATCTGGTAGGTCAGCGTGCCCGACTTGGACACCAGGCCGACCTTCCCCGGCCCGGCGATGTCGGCCGGGATGATGCCGGCGTTGGACTTGCCGGGGCTGATGATGCCCGGGCAGTTGGGGCCGATGATCCGGGTGGCGCCGCCCTTGGCGCAGGCGTGCGCCCAGAAGTAGGCCGAGTCGTGCACCGGGATGCCCTCGGTGATCACCACGGCCAGCCCGATGCCGGCGTCGACCGCCTCGATCACCGCGTCCTTGGCGAACTTCGGCGGCACGAACACGACCGTGACGTCGGCGCCGGTCTCCTTCATCGCCTCCTCGACGGTGCCGAACACGGTGAGGTCCTTGCCGCCGATGCTGACCGAGGTGCCGGCCTTGCGGGCGTTCACGCCGCCGACGATGTTCGTGCCCGCGGCCAGCATCTTGGTGCTGTGCTTGGTGCCCTCACCACCGGTGATGCCCTGGACGATGACCTTGCTGTGCTCGTTGAGGAAGATCGACATGATCAGGCTCCAGCCGCGGCGAGCTCGGCGGCCTTGTCGGCCGCGTTGTCCATGGTGTCCACCTGCGTGACCAGCGGGTGGTTCGCGTCGTCGAGGATCTTCCGGCCCTCGATGACGTTGTTGCCGTCCAGCCGGACGACCAGCGGCTTGCTGGCGGCGTCGCCGAGGATCTTCAGCGCCTCGACGATGCCGGTGGCCACCGCGTCGCAGGCGGTGATGCCGCCGAAGACGTTGACGAACACGCTCTTGACGTCCGGGTCGCCGAGGATGACGTCCAGCCCGTCGGCCATCACCTGCGCCGAGGCGCCACCGCCGATGTCGAGGAAGTTGGCCGGCTTGACCCCGCCGTGCTTCTCCCCGGCGTAGGCGACCACGTCCAGGGTGGACATCACCAGGCCGGCGCCGTTGCCGATGATGCCGACCTGGCCGTCGTCCAGCTTGACGTAGTTGAGGTTCTTGGCCTTGGCCTTGGCCTCGAGCGGGTTCTCGGTGCGCTCGTCGACCAGCGCGGCGTGGTCGGGGTGGCGGAACCCGGCGTTCTCGTCGAGGGTGACCTTGCCGTCCAGCGCGATCACGTTGTCCTGCGGGTCGCGGACCAGCGGGTTGACCTCGACCAGGGTGGCGTCCTCGGCGACGAAGGTCTGCCACAGCTTGACGATCACGTCCGCGGCGGCGTCCGCGACCGCGGCCGGGATCTTGCCCGCGGCCACGATCTCGGCGGCCTTGGCCCGGTCGACCCCGGCGATCGCGTCGACCGGGATCCGGGCCAGCGCGTCCGGCCGCTCGACGGCCAGCTGCTCGATCTCCATGCCGCCCTCGGCCGAGCACATGGCCAGGAACGTGCGGTTGGACCGGTCGAGCAGGAAGGAGAAGTAGTACTCCTCGGCGATGTCGCTGGCCTGGGTGACCAGCACCCGGTGCACGGTGTGGCCCTTGATGTCCAGGCCGAGGATGGCCTCGGCCTTCTGCTTGGCCTCGTCCGCGGTCTCGGCCAGCTTGACGCCGCCGGCCTTGCCCCGCCCGCCCGTCTTGACCTGCGCCTTCACCACCACGGCGGTGCCGATCTCGGCCGCCGCGGCAGCCGCGTCGTCGGCCGTCTCCACCGTCCGGCCCGGCAGCACCGGGACTCCGTGCGCGGCGAAGAGATCCTTCGCCTGGTACTCGTAGAGATCCACTGGCTCTCCCACTCCGCTGTGCCCGCGGACCTCGGTTGCCCGCGGATCGGCTGCTCCCGCGACCCTAGCGACGACCGGGGCACCCGCCCTGACCTGCCCTGGTGACCGCAGTCACCCGGCCGCGGCGAGCCGAGGGTGCCCCGCCGGTGCACGGGCCGCTCGGCGGCAGGCCCGGTTGTGACCTACCGTCACCCGTATGGCTCTGCTGGGCACCGGAGCCGCCGGGGTCCTCGACGGCATCACCGCGGCGGCCGGGACCGCGCGGGCCGCGGCCACCGGGCTGGGTCGGGCGGGCGCGTACGCCGCGCGGACCTTCGGCACTCCCGCCGGCCTGCGCGGGCTGGCGCTGGAGGGTGCCTGGCTGGCCGCGCACGCCGCGGTGTACCCGGCCGGCGCCCTGCGCGAGCAGCTGACCGAGCGCGGCGGCTACCGCACCGACCCGCTGCCACCCGGCCGGCGCTGCCTGGTCGTGGGCGCCCCGGATGCGGCGGGCACCCCGATCCTGCTGGTGCACGGGATCATGGACAACCGCTCGGTGTTCACCGTGTTCCGCCGCCACCTGCGCCGACGCGGCTTCGGCGTGGTGCACGCGATGAACTACGGCCTGTTCACCGGCGACCTCCGCACCGCGGCGCACGCGCTGGGCGACCACGTCGAACGGCTGCGGGAGCAGACCGGGGCCGACCGGGTGCACGTCGTCGGGCACTCGCTGGGCGGGGTCATCGCCCGGTACTACGTGCAGCGGATGGGTGGCTCGGCGAACGTCGACACCCTGGTCACGCTGGGCAGCCCGCACACCGGGACGCTGGCCGCCTACCTGCTGCCCACGCCGCTGGCCCGCCAGCTGCGACCGGGCTCGGAACTGCTGGTCGAGCTGGCCCGCCCGGCGCCGGGCTGCGACACCCGGTTCCTGGTGGTCTGGAGCCGGATGGACCAGATGGTCGTGCCGCAGCGCAACGCCCGGCTGACCCACCCCGACCTGCACGTCGAGCAGTTGGAGCTGCGTGACGTCGGTCACCTCTCGCTACCGATCGACGCCCGTTCGATGCACTGGGTGGTGACCCAGCTCGCTCGGTCGGTCCACGACCGTCGTCCGTCCCGCCGAGGTCACCGCACCGGGCCGGGCGCGCTGACGACGCCGGGTCAGCACTCGCCCCCGGCGTCCTGAGCCGGTTGCTCCGTCCGCCGACACGCCGCAACCGGATTTGCCCTCGGCGCGCCGGGGCCGCTACCTTTCCCCAGCCCGAGTCACGGACCGATCACAGTGGTCCGGCGCCGACCCCGATCGTCGCCGGTGGAGTCCCCGCTCCGACCACCTCGGAACGCCGACCCGGGTAGCACGGATCATGTCGAGAAGGGCAGGTCTTGGCGCGCGATCGCTCCCCCAGCGGCGCCCAGGCGGACGACCCCGAACGCACGATGCCCATCCGGGTCGTGACGGTCCCGGGTGCGCACCGCCTCCCGGCACCACCCGCCGCGCACGTGCGCGGCCGGGCGATGGTCGCCGCGGTGGCTGCCGGTGGCGTCGTCGCCGCCGGCCAGTCCCTGGTCCCGCCGGTGGCAGCCGAGCAGGCCCCGCCGCCGGTGGCCAGCGCCCTGCTCCCGGTGGCCGAGATCGCCGAGGCCACGCCGACCCAGCAGCCGATCGCCGCCATCGGCGGCAACCAGCTCGCGGTCGACCCGCTCACCCTCGGCGCGCTGGACGCCACCGCCGAGGTGGACGTGGCCAACCTGGCCAAGGCCGTGGACATCGGCCGGGAGCTGGCCCGGCAGGCCGCGATCCTCGACTCCGCCCGCGCCCACGGCGCCCGGGACGCGTTCCTGGTCGGTGACAACGCCTACGTCCGCCCCGCCGAGGGCCGGCTGACCTCCGCCTTCGGCGCCCGCTGGGGCACCTCCCACCAGGGCATCGACGTCGCCAACGCGATCGGCACGCCGATCTACTCGCTCACCGACGGGGTGGTCGAGGAGGCCGGCCCGGCCAGCGGGTTCGGGCTGTGGGTGGTCGTGCGCCACCACGACGGCACCCAGACCGTGTACGGCCACGTCAACCGGATCTTCGTCGAGGTCGGCCAGCGGGTCTCGGCCGGCGAGGAGATCGCCGAGCTGGGCAACCGCGGCATCTCGACCGGGCCGCACCTGCACTTCGAGGTGTGGGACGCCGACGGCGCCAAGCTCAACCCGGTCCCCTGGCTGCGCGACCACGGCATCCAGTTCTAGATCCGGCCGAGCTGCACCTGAGCGTCCCCGGCAGGACGCCCAGGTAGCTCTCGAACGGATCGAGTAGCAGGTCACCACATCGCGATGTAGTGCTCGGCGAGCTCACGCAGGGCGAGCCGGGCGTCCGCGCCGAACGAGGCGAGCTCGACCAGCCGGCTGAACTGGTCCTCGTAGTCCCGCAGCGAGGCCACGTCCTCGACGAAGGCCGCGCCGATCGACGTCCCGACGACGGCGGTGTGCGCGTCGTAGAGGTGAAAGCCGGTCACCGGGACGACGTCGACCGGAGTGCTCCACGGGATCAGCCCGAAGTCGACGTTCGGCCGGTCGACCAGGTCCACGATGTGCTGGACCTGCTCGGCCATCAGCTGCGGGGACCGGACCAGCCAGCGCAACGCGCCCTCGGTCTGCACGAGCACCCACCGCCGTTCGGACTCGGTGAGCAGTCGCCGGGTCCGCTCCACCCGGTCGACGACCAGCGGGTCGTCCTGCTCGGTCCCGAACACCGCGGCGGCGTACGCCGGGGACTGCAGGACCCCCAGCACCATGACGGGCTGGAAGGATCGGACGACCGCCGCCCGAGCCTCGAGCGCGGTGAACCGGGCCTGCAACCGGGCGGTGTTGCCGCGCTGGATGACCGTGCGCGCGTCGCGATAGCCGGCTTCGGCATCTGCGGCCAGGTCCACCAGTCGTCGGCGCTGCTGCGGGTCGACCCCGTAGATCTCGGCCAGCTCGTCGACCTCCGACGGGCGCAGCGTCGCGGTGCCGTTCTCGGCGCGGGACAGCCGCGCCTGGGACACCCCGGTACGTCGGCTGACCTCGGGTTGGCTGAGGCCCGCCGCTGCCCGCGCCGCGCGCAGCAGAGCAGGCATCTCGTCCCGGCCGTCGCCGCGTCCCCTCGTCACCCGCTCAGGAGATCACGGACCGCCGGTGCAGTTCGGGATGGCGGGCCCACCACCGGTCGAAGGGCTCGGCCACCAGCCACACGGCGTCGCGGAGGCGCCGGAGCCGATCGAGTTCCTCCGGCGCGGGCGTCGCTCCGCGGAACCGCCCGCGCTCGTCGTAGTGCATCAGGACCGCGTCGACGTCGTTGATGATCCAGAAGTCGGTGCGCTCCAGACCCTCGGGCATCGCGTGCTCATTCGGCCGCACGACCCGGACGTCCTCCCCCGCCGGCACGTTGTACGCGTAGCCGAACTCGCAGGAGTAGCGCTCGTAGTCGGTCAGCGGATCGGAGAGGACCCGCACCCGCCGGGAGACCTGTCCGTTGGCGCGCTCCCGGCGCAGGGTGTCGAGCCAGGGCTGCTTGCGCGACCACATCGGCTCCGCGGCGCCGTCGAGCCAGCGCCGGAAGTCGTCGCCGTCCGTCTCGACGTCGTAGGCGGGCAGCGACTCCAGCCGGAACAGGACGTGGCCCGCGGCATGGAAGCGGGCGTCGATGTAGGCGCCGAGCTGCTGGACGTCGAGCACGTCAGACGTCCGGCAGCAGCTCGGCGGGGACCCAGCCGACCAGGTCGTCCGCACCGACGAGCGGGGCGAAGGCAGCAGCCTCCTCGGCGTCATCGAGCCGCTTGACCACGATGTACCGGCGGTCCGGTCGGCGGGCCACGCGGTGGATCGACGGGCACACCCGACCGTCCGGGCAGTGATCGGTACCGGCCACGGACCGCAGCGTCTCGATCTCGATCGGCGCACTCACGAATTGGCCTCCTGATTGCAGTGCGTGAGCGAGCAGTGTCCCAGCGCTGCACATTCTAGTCAAACTTCCCGTGGATGGGCTACGCTGCAATTATCCAAGTTAAGCGTGCATAGGAGGTTGCAGTGTCCCTCGCTCCCCTCGCGAACCGGCTGCAGGACGTCGCAGCTCGCCGTCGGCAACGCCGGCTGCGGGCCCGTATCGATCATCTGACCCTGCGCGACCAGATCAGGTACTGGCGGGCGCGACGCCGGCCAGCAGCGGGCGGATGAGCAGGGACGGTGCGGACTGCATCGGTCTGGCGGCCCGCTTCCTCGCGGCCGAGCCGGACGCAGTCGATCGAGCGCAGAACACGCACCAGCGCGGACCCGACGGCCGGTGCCTCGGCTGCCGCACCCGACCCGTCGCCTGGCCGTGCTCGACCGCGAGCATCGCTGCCGCCGCGCGAGCACTCCTCGACCGGCGTTCCGGGCCGGCGAGGTGATCGGGAACCGGGCGTCTACCCGGATCCACCATCTGGTGGGTGTCCATCAGGGGGTGCCCTCACGGGTCGACAGGCCCGCCGCCACCAGCTGGCGCAGGGCGGCGTCGGGCAGGTGGGCCCGGGTGAGCGCGATGCCGTCGTGCCCGGGGAGCCCTCAGAGCTTCTGCATGGGGACGCCGCCGATGAGCATCAGCCGCACCGTGCCGGCGCTGCCGAAGTCGATCGTCACGGTGGCCCGCACGCCCGCCCCGTCCGAGGCGACCACCGTGCCCAGCCCGTACTTGTCGTGGTTGACCCGGTCGCCGACGTCCAGGCTCAGGGTCGGGGTCAGCGTGCGCGCCGGCACGTTCCAGTCGCCGCGGTCGGTGGCCGTGGCCCGGCGGCCGAAGCCGAACCGGCCCACCGGTGCCGAGCGCTCCGGCTCCGCCCGGCGCCAGTCGACCAGCTCGTCGGGGATCTCACCGAGGAACCGGGAGGCCGGGTTGGCGTTGGGCTGGCCGAACGTGGAGCGGATCATCGCCCGGGACAGGTAGAGCCGGTGCTGGGCGCGGGTGATCCCGACGTAGGCCAGCCGGCGCTCCTCGGCCAGCTCGGCCGGGTCGCCCATGGCCCGCATGTGCGGGAACACCCCGTCCTCCCAGCCGGTCAGGAAGACCACCGGGAACTCCAGGCCCTTGGCGGTGTGCAGGGTCATCAGGGTGACCATGCCGGCCTCGTCGTCCGGGATGGAGTCGGCGTCGGCGACCAGCGCCACCCGCTCCAGGAACGCGGCCAGCGACCCGGGCTCGGGCACCCCGGGGTCCGGCTCGGGGGCGAACTCCGGTTCGACGGCCAGGTCGGCGACGGCGGCGTCGCCGGCGAACTCCCGGGCCACCGTGACCAGCTCGGCCAGGTTGTCCAGCCGGGAGGCGTCCTGCGGGTCCTCGCTGGCCTCCAGCTCCGCGGTGTAGCCGGTGCGGGCGTAGACCGCCTCCAGCAGCTCGGCGGTGGACTCACCGCGCTGCACCAGCTCGTCGAGCCCGTCCAGGATGTCGACGAACGCGGCGATGCACCGCTGCGAGCGGGTCACCAGGCCCGGGATCCGGTCCGGGCGCTGCGCGGCGACCCGCAGCCCGGCGGCGAACGAGATCCGCTCCCGGTCGGCGTAGGTCGCGACCAGCTCCTCGGCGCGCTCGCCGATGCCGCGCTTGGGCACGTTGAGGATCCGGCGCAGGCTGACCGTGTCCTCCGGGTTGGACAGCACCCGCAGGTAGGCCAGCGCGTCGCGGACCTCCTTGCGCTCGTAGAACCGCACCCCGCCGACCACCTTGTACGGCAGCCCGACCCGCAGGAACACGTCCTCGAACACCCGGGACTGGGAGTTGGTGCGGTAGAAGACCGCGACATCGGAGTTGCGCACCTCGCGGGAGTCGACCAGCCGGTCGATCTCGGCGGCCACGAACGCGGCCTCGTCGTGCTCGTTGTCGGCGACGTAGCCGATGACCTTCTCGCCGTCGCCCTGGTCGGACCACAGCCGCTTGTCCCGCCGGTTCGGGTTGCGGGCGATCACCGTGTTGGCCGCGGTGAGGATGGTCTGGGTGGAGCGGTAGTTCTGCTCCAGCAGGATCGTGCGGGCGTCCGGGAAGTCCTGCTCGAACTCGATGATGTTGCGGATGTTGGCGCCGCGGAAGGCGTAGATGGACTGGTCGGAGTCGCCGACCACGCACAGCTCACCGGGCTGCAGGCCCGGCTCTGCCGCCGCGACCAGCTCGCGGACCAGCGCGTACTGGGCGTGGTTGGTGTCCTGGTACTCGTCGACCAGGATGTGCCGGAAGCGGCGCCGGTAGTACTCCGCGACGGCCGGCAGCCGCTGCAGCAGGGTCACCGTCTCCATGATCAGGTCGTCGAAGTCGAAGGCGTTGGCGGTGCGCAGCCGGGCCTGGTAGACGGCGTAGACCTCGGCCACCCGGCGCTCGAACTCGTTGGCCGCCCGCTCGGCGGCGTCGTCCGGGCCGAGCAGCTCGTTCTTCAGGTTGGAGATCTGCGCGGCCAGCGCGCGGGGGGCGAACTTCTTCGGGTCCAGCTCCAGGTCGCGGGCGACCAGCCCGACCAGCCGCCGGGTGTCGTCGGCGTCGTAGACCGAGAACGCGCTGCGCACCCCCAGGTGCTGGGCCTCGCGGCGCAGGATCCGCACGCACATCGAGTGGAACGTGGACACCCACATGGCCGCGGACCGGCGCCCGACCAGTGCGTCGACCCGCTCCTTCATCTCGGCCGCGGCCTTGTTGGTGAAGGTGATCGACATGATCTCGCCGGGGTGCACCCCGCGCTCGGCCAGCAGCCAGGCGATCCGGTGGGTGAGCACGCGGGTCTTGCCCGACCCGGCGCCGGCCACGATCAGCAGCGGGGAGCCGGCGTGCACCACCGCCTCGCGCTGGCGCGGGTTGAGCCCCTCCAGCAGCGCGGCCCCGCGCTGGGTCCGGGGGGCTGCGTGCTTCTCGGTGGGTAGTTCGAACAGCGCGCTCATCGCGTTCGAACGATACGCCTGCTGCCCGACGGGGCTGCCGTGTGGCACACTGCCGCCATGGCGCTCAGCGGCCGATTTTTCTACGGACACCGGACACCGGTGCCCGTGGCCTGCTGACCAGCCCCCACGACGCCCCGGAGTCCAGTCGGACCCGGGGCGTTCGCGCGTCACGGGACGGGACCCGGGCAGGACCAGGAGGAGACCGTGACCGTGACCGCAGGTGACACCCCGGCCGGCCGGGCCGAGGAGAACCACAGCGCCCCGCCCGCGCCGATCGACCCGCCCGAGGTCATCGAGCAGCTGCGGGTGGAGATCGACCAGCTGGACACGGAGATCCTGCGGCTGGTGAAACGCCGCAGCGAGGTCTCCCAGCGGATCGGCCGGGCCCGGATGGCCGCCGGCGGGCCGCGCATCGTCTACAACCGGGAGATGGCCGTGCTGGCCCGCTTCCGCGAGCTCGGCGTGGAGGGCAAGGAGCTGGGCATGCTGCTGCTGCGGCTGGGCCGCGGGCGGCTCGGCGGTCGCTGAGGGCCCGCTGAGGACCGCGGCGGCGGTGCCGGCCGGGCCGCGACCGGCGGCGGCCGATCGTGGCACTCTGGAGGCATGGGTGCTGTGGTCGAGATCGTCGCTCTGCTCGTCGCACTGGTCGGGCTGCTCGCGGCGTTGGGGCACGTCGGCTACCTGACGATGCTGAACAACGCGGCCCGCAAGCGCGGCGCCTCGGGCGCGTACGCCGTCGACTACGTCAACGGCCGGTGGAAGGTCGCCGGGGCCACCGCGGGCGTCGCCGCGTTCGCCCTGCTGCTGACCTCGGGCGGGCTGGCCCCGGACGTCCTCGGGCTGCTGCTCGGCGGCGGCGCCGGGATCATGGCCAAGAACCAGCTCGACGCCACCCGCACCCAGTTCCGCAACCAGGCCTGACCGCCCGGCGGGTCGGCCCGCCGGATCGTAGGGTGCGCCGGTGAGCACGCCCACGCCGCGCGCGGCCGTCCCCGACGTCGAGCGGGTCCTGGTCGTCGTCGCGCACCCCGACGACATCGACTTCGGCGCCGCCGGCACGGTGTCCTCCTGGACCGCGGCCGGCGTCGAGGTCGCCTACTGCATCTGCACCTCCGGCGACGCCGGCGGCTTCGACGACACCCCGCGCGAGCGGATGGGCCCGCTGCGGGAGGCCGAGCAGACCGCGGCCGCGGCCGTGCTCGGGGTGACCGACGTGCGCTTCCTCGGCTATCCCGACGGCCGCCTGGCGCCGAGCCTGGAGCTGCGCCGCGACCTCAGCCGGGAGATCCGCCGGGTCCGGCCGCAGCGGGTGCTGGCGCCGTCGCCGGAGATCGCCTGGAACCGGCTCGGCGCCTCGCACCCGGACCACCGGGCCGCCGGTGAGGCCGCGCTGGCCGCGGTCTACCCGGACGCCCGCAACCCGTTCGCCCACCCCGAGCTGGCCGCCGCGGGCCTGGACGCCTGGACCGTGCCGGAGCTGTGGCTGATGGGCGCGCCGGACGAGCGGCAGAACCACGCGGTGGACGTGACCGACCTGTTCGACCGGAAGATCGCCGCGCTGCGCGAGCACGTCTCGCAGACCGGGCACCTGCCCGACCTGGCGGAGCGCCTGCGCCGGATGCACCTGACCACCGCGGCGCGGCTCGGCCTGCCCGAGGGTCGGCTGGCCGAGGCGTTCCAGGTGGTGCGGATCGGGTGAACGGGTGATCGACGGGCACGCTCGGTGAGAGCTGCTGCGATCTTCGAGTGGAGTCCGCCGAACGGCCGTGCCGACGATGGTGCCGATGGCCCTGGGTCCGGTAGACAACCCCGGTCGATGCAACGGGGGTAGGTACGCAGTGGTTCGGATGCGGTCAACCGCTCGCCCGGACGGTCCTGTCCCGGTGGCCGACCTGCTCACCCGGGAGGGCCGCCCGCTGCCCGTGGCCGAACCGGTCGCCGACGACCGGCCCGGGCCGAGCCGGCTGCGGCGGGTGCAGATCGCCGTCGGCTCGGTGCTGGCCGCCGGGACGGTGCTGGGCGGGGCGGTCGCGGTGGGCAACGCCGGGCACGACACCCCGCTCGAACGCACCCCGCGCGGTGCGCTCGACCAGCTGACCCGTGGCCCGGCGACCGCGGGCGACGCGCACCGCCCC
>DASQMQ010000346.1:0-4636 GCA_035645455.1 Pseudonocardia sp. | reverse complement strand
CGGTGACCAGCGGGGCGTAGAGGCCCAGCACGTGCAGGGCCTTGTCGTGGCTGTCCTGGTCGACGCCCGCGCAGGCGTCGCGGACGACCTGGACCGGGATCCCGGCGTCGGCCGCGGCCACGGCGGTGGACAGCACGCAGCAGTCGGTGGACACCCCGGCGAGCACCATCGTCCGGTCCCCGACCCGGGCCGCCAGCTCCGGCCCCCACTTGGAGAAGGTGGTGGCGTCCACGGTCGGGGCATCCGGCGGGCCGAGCTCGGCGACGACGTCCCAGAGCGGGGCGTCCGGCGGCTGCAGGGCGAACTCCCACTCCGCGTAGTACGCGCGCCAGGCACCCGTGGGCGTCGCCGGGGCGACGAACCGGGTGAACGTGGTCTGCGGCCCGTACGCCGAGACCAGCTTCGCCGTGGTCGGGACGATGTCGGCGAAGCCCGGGGTGCCCCACGGGCTGTCCGGCTCGGCGAACACCCGCTGCATGTCGATCACGACCAGGTGCGCCGCCCCGGTCGCCGCGGCCGCGGCCACGATCAGTGCTCGGCGGGGCGGATGTGGTACTCGAACACCAGCCCGGCCACCGCGAGCAGCAGCAGGACCGAGGAGATGACCATCGCCCAGACGTAGAAGAACGCCAGGGAGATGCCCAACAGCGCGACCGAGGCCGCCAGGCCGAGGGGCCAGTAGCTGCCCGGGGAGAAGAACCCGACGTCACCGGCGCCGTCGGTCACCTCGGCCTCGGGGTTGTCCTCCGGGCGCTGCTCCAGCCGACGGGAGACGAAACCCAGGTAGGTGCCGATGATCAGCGTCAGACCGCCGGTGAGGAACAGCGCGGCGATGCCCACGGCCTCCTGGGCGAGCACCGCGTAGACGATGGCCACCACGAAGCAGAAGGCCGTGACGACGTGGAAGATTCGGGGCTCGACCTTCATCGTTCAGCTCCCGGTGGTCGGCTGCGACGCGGAGCGCTGCGTCCGCTCGGTCTCGAACGGGTAGGTGGTGTAGGCGACCGGGTTGCAGAGTTCCCCGCAGTTCAGCTCGGCGAGCGCCTCGCCGGCCGTGTACGGCGCCCCGGTGTCCGCGTTGACCTGCGCCCGCAGGTCGATCCAGCGGTCGTAGAGGTCCGGTGCCAGCGCGCGGACCTCGAAGTTCATCTGCGCGTGGTAGGCCCCGCACAGCTCGGCGCAGCGGCCGACGAAGGCGCCCTCGCGCTCGATGCCGTCGATCCGCCACACGTTGTCCTGGTCGTTGAACTCCGGCAGCGGGAACACGTCGCGCTTGAACAGGAACTCCGGGACGAAGAAGCTGTGGATCACGTCGTTGGAGCGCTGGGTGAACTCGATGGTGCGGTCGGTCGGCAGGACCAGCAGCGGGATGGTGTCGCTGGTGCCCAGCGTGCTGATCGGCCGCCCGTCCGGGCCCGGTGCCTCCGGGTAGCCGAACTCCCAGTTCCACTGGAACGCCGTCACGGTCACCCGCAGGTCCGGGTCCTCCGGCGGGTCGGCGTCGACGTAGTTCTGGACGACCACGGTGAACGCGAACAGCACGGCCACGATGACGGTCGGGATGACCGTGAACACGACCTCGACGGGCAGGTTGTACTGGGTCTGCCGGGGCATCGAGTTGTCGTCGCCCTTGCGCTTGCGGTGGAACGCTATCGCCCAGAGCATCGCGCCCCAGGTGACCGCGCCCACGACCAGCGCGGCGATGGCCGACCAGGTCCAGAGCTCGCGCATCGCGGTGGCCTGCGGGGTGACCCCCTCCGGCCAGCCGAAGCGGATCACCTCCTGCACCGAACACCCGGTGGTGAGCAGCGAGACCACGAGGGCCAGGCCGGCCACCCTGGCCAGCTGCCCGGTGCGGCGCTGCTTCCCGCCGCGCTGTGCTCGACCCACTGCTCGCCGCCTCCCACCCGTTCGTCCCGACACCCGGCCGGGCACACCCACGCGCGCTTTCGACCTCGCGTAGAGACTAGCCGAGCAGGGCGGTGGATCGCCTGCCGGGTGCGCCCGGCGCGGGGCCGTGTCGTCGGCATACTGGCTCGCCGTGGGTGGACTGCTCGGGTTGCTGACCGCCGCCGGTGACGCGCCCGCCCGGACCGCCGTGGTGGCCCGCACCCGGGCCCGCTACCGGCACCGCGGCCCGGACGGCAGCGGCACGTGGAACGACGACGACCTGGTCCTGGCCGTCGACCGGCTGGCCGTGGTGGACCTGGACGGCTCGCCCCAGCCGCTGCACTGGGACCCCGACCCGGCCTCGACACCGGCCCGCTACACGGTCGCGTTCACCGGCGAGGTCTACAACCACCCGGAGCTGCGCGACGAGCTGACCCGCCAGCACGGCGTGCGGTTCCGCACCCGGGGCGACGCCGAGGTGGTGGTGGCCGCCTACCACCGGTGGGGCCCGGCCGCGGTCGGGCGGCTGCGCGGCATGTTCGCGTTCCTGGTCTGGGACCGGCAGCGCCGGGTGTTGTTCGGCGCCCGCGACCCGTTCGGCATCAAGCCGCTGTTCGTGGCCACCGGGCCGGCCGGGACCGGCTTCGCCAGCGAGAAGAAGGCCCTGCTCGACCTGGCCCCCGCCCTCGGGCTGGGCCCGGTCGACGCCGCGCTGGACGGCGCCGCGCTGCAGCACTACATGCTGCTGCAGTACGTGCCGGAACCGGCGACGATGCACCGGGAGGTCCGCCGGGTCGAGTCCGGCACGCACCTGACCGTGCGGCCCGGCGGCGAGATCGACTACGAGCGCTACTTCAGCCCGGTCTTCCACGCCGGCGCCGGCGAGGGCGCGACGCTGGACCGGCGCATCGTCGAGGTGCTGCGCGACTCGGTGGCCAAGCACCTGCGCGCCGACGTCACCGTGGGCGCGTTCCTGTCCGGCGGCATCGACTCCACGGCCATCGCCGCGCTGGCCAAGCAGCAGCACCCGGACCTGGTCGCGTTCACCGCCGGGTTCGAGCGGGCCGGTTACTCCGAGGTCGACGTGGCCGCCGAGTCGGCCGCGGCGATCGGGGTCCGGCACGTCATCCGCACGGTCACCCCGGACGAGGCGATGGCCGCGCTGCCGCTGATCGTCTGGTACCTCGACGACCCGGTCGCCGACCCGGCGGTGGTGCCGCTGTGGTTCCTCGCCCGCGAGGCCCGCCGCCGGGTCAAGGTGGTGCTGTCCGGGGAGGGCGCCGACGAGCTGTTCGGCGGGTACGCGATCTACCGCGAGCCGCTGTCGCTGGCCCCGTTCGAGCGGGTGCCCGGCGGGGTGCGGAGCCTGCTCGGCCGGCTGTCCACCCGGCTGCCGGACCGGGTGCGCGGCAAGGACCTGCTGCGCCGCGGCGCGCTGCGCCTGGAGCAGCGCTACTACGGCAACGCCCGGATCTTCCGCGACGACCAGCTGGCCGGGCTGCTGCGCCGGTTCGACCCGCGCCGGTCCCACACCGACCTGACCGCCGCGCACTACCTGGACTCCGCCGGCTGGGACCCGGTGTCGCGGATGCAGCACGTCGACCTGTTCACCTGGCTGCGCGGCGACATCCTGGTCAAGACCGACAAGATGACCATGGCCAACGCGCTGGAGCTGCGGCTGCCCTTCCTGGATCCGGAGGTGTTCGCGGTGGCCTCCGGCCTGCCGCTGGGCCAGAAGCTGGCCAAGGACGGCCGCGGGCACCCGGTCACCAAGCACGCGCTGCGCCGGGCGCTGGCCGGGATCGTGCCCGAGCACGTCCTGGACCGGCGCACGCTCGGCTTCCCGGTGCCGCTCCGGCACTGGTTGCGCGAGGAGATGTACGAGTGGGCGCGCGGGATCATCCGCGACTCGCAGACCGACCACCTGGTCGACCTCGGCGCGGTGCAGGCCCTGCTGGACGCCCACCGCACCGGCCCGGCCGACCACAGCCGGCGGGTGTGGACCCTGCTGGTGTTCCTGGTCTGGCACGGCATCTTCGTCGAGCAGCGGATCCGCCCGGAGGTGCCCGAACCGGACTACCCGGTGCGGGTCTGATCCGGCGGCACGGGCGCGGCCGGGATGCGGGCCCGCAGGGCGGCGACCAGCTCGGCCCGGTTGGCCGCGGCCAACTTCTGGCGCAGCCGGGCCACGTGCTGCTCGACGGTCTTGGGCGAGATGTAGAGCCGGGCGCCGATCTCGCGCTGGGTGAGGCCGTCGAGCACCAGCCGGCCGACCTCGCGCTCCCGCTGGGACAGCCCGTCGCGACCGGTCAACCGGGCCGAGGAGACCCGCCCGCGGGCGCCCCGGCCGGCACCGAGCAGCTCGCGGACGACGCCCGGGTCGGTGGCCCGGTGCGCGGCGGTCAGGCAGAGCGTGGCCGCCTCCCACGGGCTCCCGGCGACGACCAGCAGGCCGCCCGCGCGCCGCACGGCCGCCGCGTCCACCCGGTCCGCCAGCACCTCGGCCCAGCTCCGCGCTGCGGTCGCCCACGCCCGGACGTGCGCGGTCCCGAGTTCCTCGGCCGCGCCGCGCAGCGCGGCGGCCGCCTCGGCGGCCGCGTCGGCGTCGTCGGTGGCGGCGGCGCGCTGGACCCGCCACCACTGGGCCGCGGCGGTGCACCAGGGCGGCTGCCCGGCCGCGGCGATCGCGTCGTCCACGGCGGCGGCGATGGACTCGACCGCGGTGCCTGCGGTGTGGGGAACCGCG
>DASQMQ010000345.1:0-4546 GCA_035645455.1 Pseudonocardia sp. | reverse complement strand
GGTGATAGGAGCGGGGCCGGTGGTGGGGGCGGGGCCGGTGGGGGTGGGGGGTGCGGTGGGGGCGGCGACGGTGGCGGGGTCGAAGTCGGCGCCGGTCACCACCACCAGGTGCCCGCGCGGCACCTCGTCGGACTGCTCGGTCCCGATGTCGCCGAGCTGCCCGGCGACCGCCCGTGCGGCGTCGCCGTCCGGATCGGCGTAGCGGACCACCGACTCCGCCGTCGCGTCGGTGTTGTCCACCGTCCCGGGCAGGAAGCCCAGTCCGCGCAGGTGGGTGGCCACGTCGCCGGCCAGGCCCGCCGTGTCGGAGCCGTTGCGCACGTTCACCACGTACCGGGAGGCGATCACGTCCAGCACCGGCACGGGCTGCGCGGGCGCGTCGTCGGCCGCCTCGGCCGCCTCGACGGCTGCGGCCAGCGCGGTGGTGCGCTCCTCCACGAACGTCCGGACCTCTGCGCGGTCGACCAGCACCACGTCGCCGCGGCTGTTGTGCTCGGTGCCCCGGGTCGGGACGGTCAGGAACTCCAGGTTGCCGGCGGCGACCCCGGCCGCCTGCTGGGCGAACGCCAGCAGGTCCCAGTCGGCGTCGATCACCACCGACTGCTGCACGACGCCGATCAGCTCGCCCAGCCGGCCGGGGTCGGCGAGCGTGCCGGCGGTCAGGATCTTGTCCGCGACCGCGGCCAGGAACACCTGCTGGCGGCGGATCCGGGACAGGTCGCCCTCGGGCAGCCCGTGCCGCTGCCGGACGAAGGCCAGCGCGTCGCGGCCCTGGACGGTCTGCGGCCCGGCGGCGAACCGCGCCCCGGACAGCGGCTCGTCGACCGGGCCGGTCAGGCACACCTCGACCCCGCCGATGGCCGCGGTCAGGTTGTGGAAGCCGAGCAGGTTGATCTCCGCGTAGTGGTCGACGACCACGCCGGTGAGGTCCTGCACCGCGCCGATCAGCGCCCGCCGGCCGGCCTCGCTGGACTCCGACTCCACCCGCGCCCGGTCCCGGACGCCGTCGCGGACCAGCTGCTCGGCCACCATCGCCTTGGTCGCCGGGTACGCCGCGTTGATCTTGTCCCGGCGGTAGCCGGGGATGTCGACGTAGCTGTCGCGCGGCACCGAGAACGCCACCGCCGCCCGGCCGCCCTCCGGCACGTGCAGCAGGATGATCGTGTCGGAGTTGAGCACGCCGGTGTCCGCGCCGCTGTTCAGCTCGGCCAGCACCTCGGGCGGCAGCGGGTTGCCCTGCGCGTCGGTCCGGCTGTCCACGCCGACCAGCAGGATGTCCTGGTCACCGCCGTCGCCGCCGCCGAGCCCGGCGGTGGTGGCGATGCCGGCGGTGACGTCGCGGTAGAACCCCCAGGCGGCCCCGGTGATCGTGAAGACCAGCGTCGACAGCACGACCACGGCCACCCGCAGCCGGTGGGCCAGCCGGGCGAGGTCGGGACGCGGCGGTCCGCTGGTCATCGGCGCACCGCCGCGCTGCGGTAGCGGAGCGTGACCACCGGGCGGCGTCCACGGCCGGGCGGTCGTCGGCCGGCCCGGCGCGCCGCCGCGCCCGTCGGGGAACCGGACGTCGGGCGGCGCGCTCCGCGGGGGGTGGCGGCCGACCACGCGCTCGGCCGAACCCCGGCCAGGGGTCGTTCCGCTCGGTCGTGACCCGGACCGACGAACGGGTGACTCACGTCCGTCCACCTCGCCTCTCCGCCCGCCGCCGCTACCGGGTCGGTCGGGGTGTGCCCGGGCCGTCCGGCGACGCGCCCTAGGGTGCATCAACGCGCGCACCCGATCAGCGATCATCGGCGCGTGTCGCGGGTGACCGATCTCGCCCGCCGTCCACCACCGAGCGTGATCAACCGGGGGAGCCGTTGCCCGAGCCGTTGTCCGTGCTGCTGCCGGTGTGGGCCGGCGACGACCCCGACCACCTGAGCGCGGCGTTCCGGTCCACCGTCGACGACCAGACCCGCCGCCCGGACGAGGTGGTGATCGTCCGGGACGGGCCGGTGGGCGCGCCGCTGGCCGCCCGGCTGGCCGAGCTGGCCGGGTCCAGCCCGGTGCCCGTCGAGCTGGTCGAGCTGGACCGCAACGTCGGGCTGGGGATGGCGCTGGACGCCGGGCTCTCGTTCTGCCGGTACGACGTGGTGGCCCGGATGGACGCCGACGACATCAGCCTGCCGCACCGGTTCGCCGTCCAGCTGCCGATCATCGAGGCCGGCGCGGACCTGGTCGGGTCCGGGCTGCTGGAGTTCGGCGCGGACCCCGACGACATCGTCGGCACCCGCACCCCGCCGACGGACCCCGCGGACATCGTGGCCCGCGCCCGGTTCGCCGACCCGTTCAACCACCCCACGGTCGTCTACCGGCGCTCCGCGGTCCGCGGCGTCGGCGGGTACACCGACTTCGCCCTGATGGAGGACTACCTGCTCTGGGCGAAGATGATCCTGGCCGGGGCCCGGGTGGCGAACGTGGCCGAGCCGCTGGTCAAGTACCGGGTCGGCGCGGGGGCGTACGCGCGGCGCGGCGGGTGGCGCCAGTTGCGCGCGGAACTGGCGATCCAGCGGCGGTTCCGGCGCCTGGGGTTCACCACCCGGGCGCAGTACCTGCGCAACGTCGCCGTCCGCGGCGGGTACCGGCTGGTACCCGAGCGGATCCGCCGAACTGCGTACAGAATGGTGGTAGCGACCTACCGCAGGTGACGCGGCGGCGCGCGGTGGTGGGACTGCGCCACCCGACGAGTGGGGGAACGATGACCGTCCCGCTACCGACCTCGGAGCCCCCACCGGCCCTCGACGCCGCCCCGCAGGTCCAGCCGGTGCCGCAGCCGGTGGAGTTCGTCGAGCCCAGCCCGCTGCCGACCACCGAGCCGCTGTCCGCGGAGGGCGCCGCGCTGATCGACACCGGCCGCCCGGTGGACGCCGTGGAGATCCTCCGGCAGGCGGTGGCCACCGGCGAGCCGTCGGCCGGCGACCTGCTGGTCCGCGCCTACCTGGACAGCGGCAGCTGGCGGGCCGCGGTGGAGTGGCTGGGCCCGCTGGTCGAGCAGGGCGAGCTCCGCTACGCCGGGCGGCTCGGGGTCGCCTACGCCGAGGTCGGCGACCGGGAGCGGGCCGAGGAGGCGTTCCGGCTGGCGGTCTCCGCCGGCGAGCTCGGCGCGGCCAACGACCTCGCCATCCTGCTGCGCGACGGGGACCGCTTCGGCGAGGCCGTGCAGGTGCTGGCCCGGGCGGCCGAGGCGGGCGACCCGCAAGCCGGGGCGAACCTGGTGGCCATGCACCTGGAGGCCGGCGACTCCCGCGCCGCGATCGAGGCCGCCGAGGCCTACGCCGACGAGAACCGCCCGGACACCCTGGTCGCGCTGGCCGAGGTCCGCACGGTGCAGGGCCTGCCCGACGAGGCCGAGGCGTTCCACCGGCGCGCCGCCGAGCTGGGCGCCCTGCGCGCGCACACCGCCTACGGGCAGTTCCTGCTGGCCGTGCGCGGCGACGCGGTCCGCGCCGAGCTGGAGTTCCGGGAGGCGCAGCGGCACGCCGAGCCGGGCTGGGCCGCGATCATGGGCTACTTCCTGGTCGACGCCGGCCGCCCGGACGAGGCCCGCTGGTACCTGCAGAGCGCGGCCGACTCCGGCGACCCGGACGCGATGGCCGTGCTGATCGAGCTGGACGGCGGCGACCCGGCCGACGACTGACCGGGCCGAGGACCGACCGCGCCGAGGACGGGGCCGAGGACCGACCGGGCCCGAACCCGTCGTCGGGGACCGACGGGACACGCCCTAGGGTCCCTGCAGTGCGGCGTGACCCCATCACGAGCTACGGCGACGGCGTCGCCGTCGTCACGGTGGCGTCCGCGTCGACCCCGGTGGACGCGGTCGCGGAGCTGGCGGCCACGGCCCGCACGGCGACCGCGGGTCCGGTGCGGATCGTCGTCGCCGACAGCGCCGGCGCCGACCGCTGCACGGCCGACATCGAGCTGGTGCGCCTCGGTGAGCACCTCGGGCGGGGCGCCGCGGTGAACCGGGCGGTGGCCGGGCTGGACCGCTCGGTCGGCTGGGTCGCCGTGGCCGATCCCGGGGTGCGCTGGTCCCCCGGGGCCCTGGACGTCCTGCTGGCGGAGGGGGCGGCCCACCCGCGGGCCGGCGCGCTCGGCCCGAAGCTGTGCGACCCGGCCGGCCGGCAGGTGTTCGGCGGTGGCGCCGTGCCCGGCCTGCGCGACCTGCTGCGCCGCCGACCCGCGACGCGGCTGCCGGCCGGGACCGTCGGCTGGCTGCCGGCGACCTGCCTGCTGCTGCGCCGCGCCGCGCTGGACTCCGTCGACGGCTTCGACCCCCGCTACCCGGGCGCGGGGGACGACATCGACCTGGGCGACCGGCTCGGTCGAGCCGGGTGGCTGAACCGCCACGTGCCAACGGCTGAGGTGACTGTCCGCCGGGTGGACGGACCCGGCATGCTGGAAACGGAGGGCGCCGCGCTGCGCCGCTTCGTGTACGACCGCAGCCCCGCGCCGACGCGGGCGCTGGTGGCGCTCGCCGTGCGCGGGCCCCGCTGACCACTCGAGCTGG
>DASQMQ010000344.1:0-3647 GCA_035645455.1 Pseudonocardia sp. | reverse complement strand
CGAGGCCGTCGACGACCGGCCCGGGCTGCCCCCGGAGGCGGTGACCGCGCTGCTCCAGCGGGGCGGGTCCGGGCCGCGGCCGGTCGGCCCCGTCCCGGCGCCGGGCGCCGGCCTGGTCGACCGGCACCGCGGCGCGCTCACCATCACCCCGGTCGACGGCGACCCGGGCGGCTGCACCGCCGTGCTGGAGCTGCCGGTCACCGAGCCGGTGGAGTACCGCTGACCGCGCGCTCGACCGTGCTGGTCGTCGACGACCAGGCGCTGGTGGCCTGCTCGATCGCGCCGGCGCTGCGCGGGGTCGGGATCGCCGCGCGGGTGCTGCCGCCCGAGCGCGTCGGCGAGCCGGCCCACCAGCCGGCGCCGCCGGGCGGGCTGGTCCTGCTCGACCTCGACCTCGACCACGGTCCGGACGCCCTCGCCACGGTGCCCCGGCTGCGCCGCTCCGGCTGGCGGGTGCTGCTGGTGACCGGCTCCCCGGACGAGACGCCGGTGGCGCCGGCCCTGGCCGCCGGGGCCAGCGGGTGGGTGCACGAGTCGCGGCCGTTCGAGGAGCCGGATCGTCGCCGGTCGGCGGCCGGCCGCGATCGCCGAGGAGGTCGTGGTGTCGTTGGCCACCGTGCGCAGCCACATCCGGTCCATCCTGGCCGAGCTCGGCGTGGGGTCCCAGCTGGAGCTGGCCGCGCCGGCCCGGACCCACCGGGTCTGACGGTCGCTCAGCCGGCCTCGAGGGCGTCGCGGACGGCGGCCATCTTCGCCGCGGCCTCGCGCACCTCGGTGTCCGGGTCGGAGTCCGACACCACCCCGCAGCCGGCGAACAGCCGCGCGACCGGCCCGTCGAGCTGGGCGCAGCGCAGCGCGATGCCCAGCTCGCCGTCCCCGGCGCCGTCCACCCAGCCGACCGGGCCGGCGTAGCGGCCGCGGTCCATGCCCTCCAGCTCGGCGATCAGGTCGACGGCCGCGGCCCGCGGGGTGCCCCCGACCGCCGCGGTGGGGTGCACCGCGTCGGCGAGCTGCAGCAGGCTGGCGGGGGCCGTCGGGTCGAGCGTGCCCTCGACGTCGGTGGACAGGTGCGAGACGTTGCGCAGGGAGATCACGTCGGGGGTGTCGGGCACGTCCAGCGCGGTGCACAGCGGGCGCAGCGCGTCGGCCAGCGAGTCGACGGCCAGGGCGTGCTCGTGGCGGTCCTTGGCCGAGCCGAGCAGCCGCGCGGCCAGCTCGGAGCGGTCCGCGTCCCGGCCGTCGGCGCCCGGCCACAGCGTCCCGGCCAGCACCCGGGACCGCACGGTGCGCCCGCCGACCCGGCTGACCAGCATCTCCGGGGTCGCGCCGACCAGCCGGTCGACCGCGAACGACCAGCAGGTCGGGTAGCGCCCCGCCAGCCCGCCGAGCAGGAAGCGCGGGTCGAGCGGGGCGTCGCCGACGGCCAGCAGGTCGTGCGCCAGCGCGGCCTTGGCCAGCTCGCCGGCCCGCATCCGGCGCACCGCCTCGGCCACCGCGCGCCGGTAGCCCGCCACCGGGAGGTCGCCGTCGGAGTAGCGCAGGCTGCCGGTGCGCCGCACCGGGCGGACCGCGGAGACCGGCGACCCGTCCCCGGCCGAGAACTCGGTGACCCAGCTGCGCCCGTCCCGGCGCCCGACCAGCACCCGGGGCACCACCAGCGTGGAGCCCACCGACCCGGCGGCGAAGGTGAAGCTGGCGAAGGCGACCGGCCCGGTGCCGGGTGCGCCGACCTCGTCGCGCACGTCGAGCCGGGTGCTGAACTCGCGCCACCACGCGTCGGCGTCGGCGAACCGGCCGGGCCCCTCGCCGGTGAACCGGGCGACCTCGCCCCATCCGACCAGCCCGTCGCCGCCGCGGACCCAGCACAGCGGGTTGCGGTCGTCGGGGAGCAGGTCGATCAGCCGGCCCGGATCGTCCACCGGACGGGTGCGCACCCCCAGTTCGGTGGGTAGCGGCGCGATCGTCACCCCTGCGAGAGTAGGAGCCCCCCGCCACGGATGCCCGTCCGGCCGGGGAGGCGCCCGCCACACCCGTGGTCGCCCTATCATCGCCCGATGACCAGCGGCACCGGTTCCGGCGACATCGGGGCGCCCCCCGCGACCGGCGCCGGGGCGCCCGTCGAGCCGCCGGGTACGGCCACCGGGACCACCACCCGGGCCGCCGACGAGCTGGCCGACCTGCTGCGCCCCGCGGTCCGGGTGACCCGGCGCCGGCTGCCCGAGGTGGTCGTCGGGGTCGCCGTGCTGGTCACCGTGCTGGCCGTGCTGGCGCTGGTCGGGGCGGCCGTGGACGACCGGTCGATCGCCCGCAACCCGGCCGTGGCGCAGGCCGAGGTGCTGGAGGGCTCGTCGTTCTCCCGGACCCTGGTGCGGTTCACCGTGGCCAACGGCGAGGCGGTCGTGCCGGCGCTGGGGGTGTACTACCCGCGCGGGCTGGAGGTCGGCCAGACCGTCGCCGTCGAGTACGACGTGACCGACCCCGACCACGTCCGGGTGGCCGGGCGCAGCGCTCTGGACGGGGTGCTGCCGCTGTCGCTGATCGTGGTCGGCGGGTGGGCGGTCCTCGGGCCGCTGGCGGTGTGGCTGCGGCGGCGACGGGCCCGCGCAGCCGCGTAGCGTTCGGTGTTGTGATCCGCGCAGACCTGGACAAGAAGCCGCGCGACGTCGCCACCATGTTCGACGGCGTGGCGCGCCGCTACGACCTGACCAACACCGTGCTGACCGCCGGGATGGACCGGCGCTGGCGGGCGCTCACCCGGCAGGCGCTGCGGCTCGCCCCCGGCGAGCGGGTGCTGGACCTGGCCGCCGGGACCGCGGTGTCCACCCTGGAGCTGGGCCGCTCCGGGGCCTTCTGCGTCGCCGCGGACTTCTCGCTGGGCATGCTGCGCGCCGGCGCGCAGCGCCAGGTGCCGAAGGTGGCCGCGGACGCGCTGCACCTGCCGTTCGCCGACGCCGCCTTCGACGCGGTGACGATCTCGTTCGGGCTGCGCAACGTGGCCGACGTCGACCGGGCCCTGGCCGAGCTGCGCCGGGTGACCCGGCCGGGCGGGCGGCTGGTGGTCTGCGAGTTCTCCCGGCCGCGGTGGGCGCCGTTCCGCGCCGTCTACTACGCCGGGCTGGAGCGGGTGCTGCCGGCGGTGGCCCGGCGGGTGTCCAGCAACCCGGAGGCGTACTCCTACCTGGGCGAGTCCATCCGGGACTGGAGCGCCCAGCCCGAACTGGCCCGGCGGATCCAGCGCGCCGGGTGGCGCGCGGTCGCCTGGCGCGACCTGGTGGGCGGGGCGGTCGCCCTGCACCGGGCCGTCCGTTAGCTACCGGCCGCGGGGCCGCCGCGGCTTCTCGCCGGACCCCGAGCGGTTGCGCACCGCCACCGGGACGAGCAGGTCGCTGAGCCACTGCCGCAGCCCGGGCGGCCGCACCACGGTGACCGCCAGGGTGATCACCAGCGAGAGCAGGGCGATCCGCAGCAGCACCGGTCCGTCGGCCAGCAGCGGTGCCACCACGGTCTCGAACACCGCGGTGAACAGCAGCACCACGGCCAGGGTCAGCACCGACGTGCCGACCCGGGTGCCCATCGCGGCCACCACCGGTGAGCGCACCGGCGGCACGTCGACGCGCCGGCCCGGCGCGGTGGACAGCGGCCCGGGC
>DASQMQ010000343.1:0-6430 GCA_035645455.1 Pseudonocardia sp. | reverse complement strand
GCGGCGACGCGGCCGGTGGTGGCGCGGCCGGTGGCGACGCTGCAGGTGCGGGTGCTGGCGCCGGCGGCTGACCGGAGCGACGCCCCACGACGGGGGCCCGCTCCCGATCACTGATCGCGAGAACGGGGAGCAGCGGTGCCGGGCCCGGTGGTGGCCCGGCACCGCTGCTCCGTCCGGGCCCCTCGAGCTCGACCCCGCCCTCCTGCATCGGGTCGGCCTGCCGGACCGGAACGGCAGCCGACGCCGTCCGGTCGGGCCCGGCGGCTCAGCCGGCGAGACCGATGTCGGCCAGCCCGAGCAGCGCCCGGTAGGGCACGCCCTCGGCCTCGACGGCCTCCCGGGCCCCGGTATCGCGATCCACCACGGTGGCCACGCCGACCACGGTGGCGCCTGCCTCGCGGGCCGCCCGCACCGCGGTGAGCACCGATCCACCCGTGGTGGAGGTGTCCTCCACGACCAGCACCGGCCGGCCGGCGATGTCCGGGCCCTCGACCCGGCGCTGCAGGCCGTGCTGCTTGGCCTCCTTGCGGACCACGAACGCGTCCAGCGGCGGCAGGTCCGGGCGGGTGGCCCGCTCGACCGCCGCGGCGTGCAGCATCGCGGTGGCCACCGGGTCCGCGCCCAGGGTCAGGCCGCCGACCGCGGTGTAGGACCAGTCCGCGGTCAGCGCCAGCAGCAGCCGGCCGATCAGCGGCGCGGCCCGGTGCTCCAGGGTCACCCGGCGCAGGTCGACGTAGTGGTCGGCCTCGATGCCGGACGACAGCGTGATCGACCCGTGCACCACGGCCAGCTCGCCGACCAGCGCGGCCAGCTGCTCCCGTTCGACGTCGGCGGTGGTCATCGGCCGGCCCGCCCGGCCACCAGCCGGCGCAGCACCGGACGCGGCAGCAGGTCGAGCGCCGCCACGACCGCCTTGTACTGCAGGCTCGGCACCGACACCACCTTCCCCTTCGCCAGATCGGCCAGGCAGTCGTCGACCACCCGCTCGGCAGCCAGCCAGAACGGCCCGCGGCGCGCCCCCGCGTCGATTCCGGCCCGCTGGTGGAACTCGGTGCGCACGTAACCCGGGCACAGCGCGATCGCCCGCACCCCGGTCCCGGCCAGGGTCGCGGCCACCCCCTCGGTGAACGAGGTCACCCAGGCCTTCTCGGCGCCGTAGGTGGGGCTGCCACCGGCCAGGAAGCCGGCGACGCTGGACACGTTGATCACCCCGCCCCGGCCGCGGTCGACCATGCCGGGCAGCACGGCCCGGGTGAGCCGCAGCACCGCGGTGACGTTGAGGTCGAGCTGGCGCTGGACGGCTGGCATGTCGGTGTCCAGGAAGTCGGTGGCCGTGGCCATCCCGGCGTTGTTGACCAGCAGGTCGACCGGGGCGACGTCCGGGTCGGACAGCCGCGCGGCCACCCGTTCGCGGCCCTCCTCGGTGGCCAGGTCCGCGGCCAGCACCTGCACCGACACCCCCCGGTCGCGGTGGCCGGCCGCCGCCTCCTCCAGCCGGGCCCGGTCGCGGGCCACCAGGACGAGGTCGCGGCCGTCGCGGGCCAGTCGGGAGGCGAACGCGGCGCCGATGCCCGCGGTGGCTCCCGTGATCAGTACGGTGGGCACGGCCCGACCCTACCCAGCCGGGTCGCCGGACGATCCCCGTGCGGCCCCGCCGGGCTCACCAGGCGGTGGACAGGTCGGCGTGCCGGCGGATCCAGGTGTGCATCGCGATCCCGGCCGCCACCCCCGCGTTGATCGACCGGGTGGAGCCGAACTGCGCGATGGACACCGCCTGCGCGGCTCCGGCCCGGGCCTCGGCGGACAGCCCCGGCCCCTCGGCGCCGAACAGCAGCAGGCAGCGGCGGGGCAGGTCGGCGGTCTCGATCCGCTGCGCGCCGGGCCCGTTGTCCACCGCGACCACGGCCAGCCCGCCCGCCCGGGCGTGCTCCAGCAGCGCCGGGACGTCGGCGTGATGGCGCAGGTGCTGGTAGCGGTCGGTGACCATGGCGCCGCGGCGGTTCCACCGGCGGCGGCCGACGATGTGCACCTCGGCCGCGCCGAAGGCGTTCGCGGTGCGGACCACGGTGCCGATGTTGTGGTCGTGGCCGAAGTTCTCGATGGCCACGTGGAACGGGTGCCGCCGGGTGTCGAGGTCGGCGACGATCGCCTCGCGCCGCCAGTAGCGGTAGCGGTCGACCACGTTGCGCCGGTCACCCTCGGCCAGCAGCTCGGGGTCGTAGCGGGGGTCATCGGGCCGGTCGCCGGGCCACGGGCCGACCCCGACGGACCCGCCCCACTCGGTCGGCCCGGGACCGCCGGCCGGCGTCGGGTCGTCGGTGCCCTCCTCGTCGGCGCTCCGGACCGGTTCGACCACCGGGCGATCCTAGGACCGGGCGCGGTCCGCGCTGCAGCAGTCGCAGGGCCGGTCGGCCGCGGGCACCGGCACCAGCTCGTCGGCCGGCACCACCAGCAGCGCGCGCACCGGGGGGCCGCCGGGGACCCGGTACAGGTCGTCCGCGGCGAACAGCCAGTGCTCGGCCTCCGGGAAGCCGAGCAGGTGCACGTCCCCGGCCGGGACGCCGACCCGCTCGCCCGCGCTCAGCCGGTGCCCGGCTCGGACCAGCTCGCCGAGCTGGTTGAGCACGGCGGCCGCGGTGGCCTGCCCGGTGGCGAACAGGATCAGCTCCGGGTGGCCGAAGCCGGACAGCCCGACGGTGTAGACGAACGGCGGGCCGTCCTCGTCGCCGAGCACGGCCTGCAGGGCCCAGCCGTGGCGGCGGATGGTCTCGCGCTGCCAGGCGTCGTGCTGGTCGGCCCACGAGGTGGACCGCGGGGTTCGGTCGGGGGTGTCCATGTCCGCCAGGGTAGGCCCGACCCCCGACATCCTTCGAACTGATGTTCCCCTCCGGGCGGTCCGGTCAGACCCGCGCCGCCCGGTACTCCTCCACCCGCGCCAGCACCTCGGCGCTCACCCGGCCGGGGTGCCCGGCGTCGAACGGCGGCTGCGGGTCGTACTCGACGAGCACCTGGGCCGCCTGCGCGGCCACGTCGTCGACCAGCAGTTCGACCAGCCGGATGGCCATGTCGATGCCCGACGACACCCCCGCGGCGGTGATCAGGCGCTGGTCCAGGTGCTCGACCACCCGCTGGGTGACCGGGACCGCGCCGAGCTTCTCCAGCACGTCCAGCACGCCCCAGTGCGAGGTGGCGGTCAGCCCGGTGAGCAGGCCGGCCGCGGCCAGCAGCAGCGAGCCGCTGCACACCGAGGTGGTGAACCGGGTGCCCGGGTGCACCGCGCGGATCCAGTCCAGGTACGGGCCCTCGGCCAGCATCTCCCGGGTGCCGACGCCGCCCGGCACGACGACCACGTCCGGGGCCGGCACCTCGTCGAACGTGGCGTCGACGGTGAGGCCGAGGAAGCCGTTCTCGGTGCGGACCTCACCGCGCCGCGCGCCGACGAACACCGGCTCCAGCGCGGGCACCCGCTGGAGCACCTCGTAGGGGCCGATCGCGTCCAGCGCGGTCAGCCGGGGGAACAACGGGATGGCGACCTGCACGACGACTCCTCCGGGGCGGGATCAGGACGGGACGGCGGCGAACCGACGGCGGTAGTGGTCGGGCGGCACCCCGACCCGGCGCAGGAACGCCCGGCGCATGGTCTCCGCGGTGCCGAACCCGGCCCGGGCCGCGACCACCGACACCAGCACCGGCCCGGACTCGAGCAACCGGCGTGCGGCGTCCACCCGGATCTGCTCCACGTACTCGGCGGGGGGGCTGCCCAGCGCGCGGGCGAACTCCCGGCTGAAGTGCCGCTCGCTCATCCCGACCCGCCCGGCGAGCACCGGGACGCGCAGGTCGGCCGCCGGGTCGGCGTGGATGAGGTCCTGCGCCGCGCGGACCGCCGGCTGCCGGGCCGGGGCGGTCCAGACCGGTCCGGCGAACTGGCTCTGCCCGCCCGGCCGGCGCAGGTACACCACGAACTCCCGGGCGATGTCCTGCGCGATGTCGACCCCGTGGTCGGCCTCGACCACGGCCAGCGCCAGGTCGATGCCCGCGGTCACCCCGGCCGAGGTCCAGATCCGGCCCTGCCGCAGGTAGATCGGGTCGGCTCGGACGTCCACGGCGGGGTGGCGGCCGGCCAGGTCGCGCGCGTGGCGCCAATGGGTGGTCACGGCCAGTCCGTCGAGCAGGCCGGCGGCGGCCAGCGGGAACGCCCCGGTGCACACCGACATCACCCGCGCCGAGCGGGCGGCCGCGCGCCGCAGCCACCGGACGTACGGGCTGTCCGCGGTGAGCCTGCGGGCCCCGAAGCCCCCGGGCACGAGCAGCGTGCCGATCTCGCCGGTCTCCGGCAGCGCCTCGTCGGCGACCAGCGCGAGCCCGCTGTCGCTGCGCACCGGCCCGGGCCGCTCGGCCACCACCGACACCGCGTAGCCGGGCCCGGCGCCGACCAGGCCGAGCCGGTGCGTCGCGCCCATCAGCACCTCGTGCGGCCCGGTGACGTCGAGCGGCTGGATGCCGTCGAACACCGGGATCAGCACGCGGTGGGCGGGTGGCGCGGTGGTCACCCCCCCACGGTGGTCCGCCCGGATCGTGGCGTCAACGACGGGTGTCCCACGGATTCGGCCATCAGGCAGACTGGGCGGGTGGCCGACATCGACTGGTCCGCGCGGGCCCACCAGGCAGAACAGGCGATCACCCGGCGTCACCTGCGGCGGCTGGCCGGTGTGCTGCCCGGCACCCGGCTCGGCCGCATCCGCTGGCCGCGGCGCACCCCGATCGCCCCGTTCCCGTGGCACTACTGGTGGCAGGCCCACCTGCTGGACTGCCTGGTGGACGCCCAGCAGCGGGACCCGAGCGAGCGCCGGGGCCGGACCATCGCCGCGGTGACCCGCAGCGTGCGGCTGCACAACGCCGGCTCCTGGATCAACCGCTACTACGACGACATCGCCTGGTTCGGGCTGGCCGTGCACCGGGCCGGGCCGTTGGCCGGTCGGTCCGGCGCGGCCGCGCTGACCGCGATCACCACCCAGCTCGGACGGGGCTGGACCGAGCACGGTGGCGGCGGGATCTGGTGGCGGCGCGGGGACAACTCCAAGAACGCCCCGGCCAACGGCCCGGCGGCGATCCTGCTGGCCCGCACCGGCCAGGTCGAGTTCGCGGTGGCGATCGCCGACTGGATGAGCGAGACGCTGGTCGACCCGGAGACCGGGCTGGTGCACGACGGCGTGCGGATCGGCCCGGACGGCGACGTGTCCGAGGTCGACCGCCGCATCTTCAGCTACTGCCAGGGCGTCCACCTGGGGGCGTGCGTGGAGCTGGCCCAGCGCGACGGGCACCAGCGCTGGGCGGACCGGGCGGTGGCCGTGGTCGACGCGATGCGGCGGCGGATGGCCGGGCCGGACGGGGTGCTGCCCGGGGTCGGTGGCGGCGACGGCGGGCTGTTCGCCGGGATCACCGCCCGGTACCTGGCCGACGCCGCGCTGCGCCGTCCGGAGCTGACCGACGCCGCGTCCGAGCTGGTGCTGACCAGCGCGGGCGCCGCGTGGGACGGTCGGCTGGAGATCGACGGCGCGCCGGTGTTCTCGGCGGACTGGCGGACCCCGGCCCCGCACCCGCGGCCCGGGCTGCCGGAGGCGGACCTGTCGGTGCAGCTGGGCGGGTGGATGCTGGTCGAGGCGGCGGCCCGGGTGCAGCGCGGCTGCTGACCGGCGCCCCGGCCGCGGTCAGCGCGATCCGGTCAGCGCGATCCGGTCAGCGCGGTCCGGTCAGCGCGGTCCGGGAAGCGCGGCGGGCGCCGGCTCGTCGGCCGGCCGGCGCATCTCCTGGCGGTAGCGGTGGATGCCGAAGCCGGTGCCGACCACCAGGAACACCCCGGCGGCCACCGCCAGCGCGGTCTTCAGCCAGGGCACCGAGTCCAGCAGCCCGGCGCCGTAGTAGCCGAGCATGATCAGCGTCGGGACCCAGAGCAGCGCGCCCACCGCGTTGGCCAGGATGTAGCGGCGGTTGTCCATCCCGCCGGCCCCGGCGATCATCGGGGCGAGCGTGCGGACCCACGGCACCCAGCGCGCGACGACGATCGCCCAGAAGCCCCAGCGGTCGAAGAACGCCGAGGCCCGGACCAGGTTGGCCCGGTTCAGGACGCGCCCGTTGCGCCGGGCCAGCAGCCGGGTGCCGGCGTACTTGCCGATCAGGTAGCCGACCTGGTTGCCGGCCACCGCGACCACCGTGGCGACCAGGCCGAGGGTCCAGGCGCTGGTCTCGTGGCCGCCGTGGGCCAGCACCAGCCCGGCCCCGGCCAGCAGCGTGTCTCCCGGCAGGAACATCCCGACCACGAACGCGCACTCGACGAAGACGAAGACCAGCACCACGATCCACACCGTGACCGGGGTCGCCGAGTCGAAGGACCACGCGGCGGCGAGGGTGGCTGGGCTCACGGGGCCCCAGG
>DASQMQ010000342.1:0-7378 GCA_035645455.1 Pseudonocardia sp. | reverse complement strand
AGGGCGGTTGCGCGCCGGTCCTGGTGGTGCTCGGCGCCGCCGCCGACGAGGTGGCGGCGCTGCTCCCGGACGGCGTGCGGACGGTCGTCGCCGACGGGTGGGCCGAGGGCATGGGCGCGTCGCTGCGCGCCGGCCTCGAGGCACTTCCCCCGGTCGGGGTCGAGGCCGCCGTGGTGCACCTGGTCGACCTGCCCGGGGTGACCGCCGCGGCCGTGCGCCGGCTCGGCGCGCTCACCGGGCCCGACGTCGTGGCCCGCGCCGCCTACCACGGCCGGCCGGCCCATCCCGTCCTGATCGGACGCGCGCACTGGGCGGGCGTGCGGGCGGCGGCCGTCGGGGATGCCGGGGCCCGCGGCTACCTGGCCGGTCACCCGGCCCTGCAGCTCGTCGAGTGCGGCGACCTGGCCACGCCCGACGACGTCGACACCCCCGAGCAGCTCGCCCGGCTCCGCCGTCCCGGAGGCCCGATCCCGGACCCGGCCTGACCGAAAGGCGCACCCCTCCGATCCGTCGGACGAACGTCACACCCGCTCGGGGCGACCGGTCCCGCATCCTTTTCCGACCGTGCGGAAATGCGTGCCGGAAATGCGCGCCGACTCAGAGGGCCAGTTGCTGCCCGACCGTGAGCACGTTCGGGTTGCCCAGGTTCGGGTTCTTCGCCGCGATCGCCTGCCACCCACCGGGCACGCCATTGCGCTGCGCGATCAGGGAGAGCGTGTCGCCCGGCTGGACCAGGTAATTGCCCGCGGTCGGGGCGGCCGGCGCAGCCGGCGCACTGGCGCGCACTTCGGTGGCCGGAGCGCCGCGGGTCGCCGCGGGCTCGCCGCGGATACCGAGCTTGCGCGAACACGACGGCCAGGCGTTCCAACCCTGCTCGGCGAGCACGCGCTCGGCCACCACGATCTGCTGCTCGCGGCTGGCCCGGTGGGCGACCGGGGCGAACTCGCCGCCGCCGAACGCGGTCCACGTGCGGGGCGAGAACTGCAGGCCGCCGTGGTAGCCGTTGCCGGTGTTGATCGACCAGTTCCCGGTGCTCTCGCACTGGGCGAGGCGGTCCCACGTGCTGTCCGAGGCCGCGTGCGCCATCGGGGTGGTGGCCAGCGGGGCGCCGATCACGGCTCCGGCCAGCGCGGTCCGGGCGATCCGGCGTCCGGTGGTGCTGGGCTTGCGATGCCGACCGCGGTAGCGGGCCATCTGATGTCTCCGTGCGCTGCGCACCCGGATGCGCCTGGGGGGCGCGTTCCGTTCCTGTCCCGCACTCGTCGAGGCAACGGGGGCCGGACCGCCGGACAGGGGAGCGCTGCGGTACCGGGACCTGGACGGATCTGGGGCATCCGGCCTAGCCGCAGGGCACGCTACGTGGGGGCCGGGCGGAGGAAAACCCCCGGCGCCACCGACGGATCCGGCGCAGGTTACGGCGATCAGGCGGTTTGATGTACATCTCGCCTGTTCGCGGGAACATTTCGGGGGACGTTCCCGGCCCCCGGGGGTTGCTGGACAGTGACCCGGATCACCGGATCGTGGTGGTCCGGCGCCGGGGACGCCCAGCCCGTAGGGTCGCGTCGTGGAGCTCACGCACGTCGACGCCGCCGGGTCCGCCCGGATGGTGGACGTCACCGGGAAGGAAGCGACCGCGCGCACCGCGACAGCCTCCGGCACGCTGCGGACCACCGCCGAGGTGGTCGACCTGCTGCGCCGCGACGGCCTGCCCAAGGGCGACGCGCTGGCCACCGCCCGGATCGCCGGGATCATGGGCGCCAAGCGGACGCCGGACATCGTCCCGCTGTGCCACCCGATCGCGCTGGGCGGGGTGACCGTCGAGCTGGAGCCCGACGGCGACCGGGTGCACATCCGGGCCACCGTGAGGACCACCGACCGGACCGGCGTCGAGATGGAGGCGCTGACCGCGGTGGCGGTGGCCGGGCTGACCCTGCACGACATGGTCAAGGCCGTCGACCCGGCCGCGGTGCTGGACGGGGTGCAGGTGGACCGCAAGGAAGGTGGCCGGTCCGGCACCTGGACCCGCCCGGAGGGCCGGTGACCGGCCGGGCCGTGGTGATCACCGCGTCCAACCGGGCGGCGGCCGGGGTGTACGCCGACCGCAGCGGCCCGGTGATCGCGCAGTGGCTGCGCGGGCGCGGGTTCGACACCCCGGACCCGGTGGTCGTCCCGGACGGCGAGCCGGTGGCCGACGCGCTGCGGGCCGCGGTCGCCGACGGCGCCGACGTCGTCCTCACCACCGGCGGCACCGGCATCTCGCCGACCGACGCCACCCCAGAGGTCACCCGCGGGGTGCTCGACTACGAGGTGCCCGGGCTGGCCGACGCGATCCGCGCGGCGGGTGCTCCCGCGGTGCCCACCGCGGTGCTGTCCCGCGGACTGGCCGGCGTGGCCGGCCGCACGCTGGTGGTGAACCTGCCCGGCTCGACCGGCGGGGTGCGCGACGGGCTCGCCGTGCTGGACGGCGTGCTGGAGCACGCGGTGGACCAGCTGCGCGGAGGGGATCACCGGTGACCGGGACGACGACGGCCGAGGTCGTGCTGGCCGAGGTCGGCGAGGAACCGCTGGACGTGGCGCGGCACGCCGCGCTGGTCGACCGGGCGACCGCCGGTGCGGTGGTGACCTTCGCCGGGGTGGTCCGCGACCACGACGGCGGTCGCGCGGTCGACGGGCTGGAGTACTCCGCGCACCCGACCGCCGCGGCGGTGGTGGCCGAGGTCGCGGCCCAGGTGGCGGCCCGCGCCGAGGGGGTCCGCGCGATCGCGGTGAGCCACCGGGTGGGCCGGCTGGCCATCGGCGACGTGGCCCTGGCCTGCGCGGTGGCCGCGGACCACCGGCAGGCCGCCTTCGCGACCTGCGCCGAACTGGTCGACGAGGTCAAGCGGCTGCTCCCGGTCTGGAAGCACCAGGTGTTCACCGACGGCACCGACGAGTGGGTCAACTCGACCTGACGCAGCGGGCCCGCGAAGGGGGAGCGGACCCGCCGCCGGGGATCAGCGCAGGTCGAGCTGCTGGCCGACGCGGAGCACGTTGGGGTTGCTCAGCACGTCCGCGTTGCGCTGGTAGATCGCCTCCCAGCCACCGGGCACGTTCTCCCGGGACGCGATCCTGCTCAGCGTGTCGCCGGCGGCGACGGTGTAGTCGGCGCCGTTGCCGGCCGGCGCCGGGGCGGCCGGCGCGGCGGCGGCCGGCGCCGGGGCGGACGCGCGGACCTTGCCGGGCTCGGCGGGCAGGCCGCGCAGGCCCATCTTCCGCGAGCAGGACGGCCAGGCGCCCCAGCCCTGGGCGGCCAGGGTGCGCTCGGCGACCGCGATCTGCTGGGCCCTGCTGGCCTGGTGCGGCATGCCGGTGCCACCGAACGCGCGCCAGGTGCGCGGGTTGAACTGCAGGCCACCGTAGTAGCCGTTACCCGTGTTGATCGACCAGTTGCCTCCGCTCTCGCACTGCGCGAGCTTGTCCCATGCGGAGTCCGGCGCCGCGCTCGCGGTGCCCGCGAGGGCGACGGACGAGCCGACGGCGACGGCGCCCACGAGCGCGAGGCGGACGAGACTTCGACCGGTGGTCGAGGCGGAACGAGAGTTCATGATGGTTTCTCCATTCACGGGGCGGAGATCGAACGCGCAGGGCGCACCGTTGCGGTGTTCCGTGATCGTTCTGCCGGCACCGATCCGGGCACTGGGGAGAACCGGATCCGTGGGCGCTTTCCAGCCCCGTCATGATCATGTTTCGACGGACCGGAACCGCGGACGGGCAATGGGGCTGCGGTTCCGGCTGCATTCGCGGTCGACCCTCTCGGAGCGACCGGAGGCCGACGTTACGAGGCGACCCGCCGAGATCGCCAAACAACGGTTCCGTGAGCATCATCACGGTAACGGCCGGATCACAGCACCGATGGAGGAGACTCCCGCAGGTGGCGACGGGGGCATCACGTCGACATCACAGCGAATGAAATACATTCAAAGTGGAAACGTTATCGGGTTGCGTCACACCGCGCCGTCCACCGCGGCGTACCCCCGGGCGTCGTAACGCTGCTACGGACCGTCACCACGGCTGGGGCGTGCGGTGGCTGCCGCCCCCGGGGTTTGTCATGCTGGTCGGGTGACCGATGCCCCCCGCAGCGCCACCGACTCGCCGGGCGCGCTGGCCGGTGCGCTGCGCGCGACCGGCTACCTCGCCGACGACGGTCTGGCCACCGCCGCGTTCCTGGCCCTGCGGATGAACCGCCCGCTGTTCTGCGAGGGCGAGCCGGGCACCGGCAAGACCGCGCTGGCCCAGGCGCTCGCCCAGGTGCTCGGCGCGGAGCTGATCCGGCTGCAGTGCCACGACGGCATCGACGCCTCCCAAGCCCTCTACGACTGGGACTTCCCCCGCCAGCTGCTGCACCTGCGCTCGCTGGAGGCCGCGGCCGGCGCCGCCGGCGACAAGCTGGACGCCGACGCGATCGAGGCCTCCCTCTACGACCGCCGGTTCCTGCTGGCCCGGCCGATCCTGCGGGCCCTGCAGACCTCGCCGAGCGTGCTGCTGATCGACGAGATCGACCGCGCCGACGACGAGTTCGAGGCCTTCCTGCTGGAGGTGCTCACCGAGCACGCGGTGAGCATCCCGGAGATCGGCGAGATCCGGTCCACCGCACCGCCGCTGGTCGTGCTGACCTCCAACCGCACCCGCGAGGTGCACGACGCGCTCAAGCGCCGCTGCCTGTACCTGTGGCTGGACCACCCCGACCTGCAGCGCGAGATCGAGATCCTGCACGCCCGGCTGCCCGGCATCCCGGAGCGGCTGGCCGCCCAGGTGGCCGGCGCGGTCCGCACGCTGCGCCAGGCCGACCTGCTCAAGCCGCCCGGCGTCGCGGAGACCCTGGACTGGGCCCGGGCGCTGCAACTGGTCGGCGCCCGGCACCTCGACCTGGGCAGCGCGGCGGCCACCCTCGGCGCGGTGCTGAAGTACCGCGAGGACGCCGACCGGGTGCGCAAGCAGCTCGACGCCCTGCTCGCGTCCTGAGCGCCGTGACCGCACCCGTCCCGGTCCCGGCCGACGACCCGATCCCCGGGCTGGTCGGCTTCACCGCCGTGCTGCGCGGCGCGGGCCTGGCCGTCACCACCGACCGGGTCGCGGCGTTCCTCGGCGCGCTGGACGTCCTGGACGTCACCAGCCGGACGCAGACCTACTGGGCCGGCCGGCTGACCCTGTGCTCCGACCCGGACGACGTACCCCGCTACGACCAGGCCTTCGCCGACTGGTTCACCCCGCAGGTCGGCGGCCGCACCCAGGTGATCGACGAACGCCGGCCGCCGCCGCCGCGGCTGGCCGCGCTGAACCCGTCCGAGGACGCCGGGGAGGGCCACGACGAGCAGTCGAGCCTGCACGCCCGGGCCAGCGGCACCGAGCTGCTGCGCAACCGCGACCTCGGCGAGCTGAGCCCGGCCGAGCGCGAGCACCTGCGCCGGCTGCTCGCGCTGCTGCGCCCGCAGCTGCCGATGCGCCCGTCACGGCGCCTGCGCCAGCACCGCCGCGGCACCACCGATCCCGGCCGCACGCTGCGCGCCGCCCTGCGCAACCACGGCGAACTGCGCGAGCTGCTGCACCGCGACCGCTCGCCGCGGCCGCGGCGGATCGTGCTGCTCGTCGACGTGTCCGGGTCGATGGAGCCCTACGCCGACGCCCTGCTGCGCTTCGCGCACGTGGTGGTGCGCCGCTCCCCCGGCGCCGTCGAGGCGTTCACCCTCGGCACCCGGCTCACCCGGGTCACCCGGGAACTGCGGATGCGCGACGCCGACCGGGCGCTGGCCGCCGCCGGGCGGGCCATCCCCGACTGGTCCGGCGGCACCCGGCTGGGCGAGGTCCTGGGCGCGTTCGTGGACCGCTGGGGGCAGCGCGGGGCGGCCCGACGGGCGATCGTCGTGGTGTTCTCCGACGGCTGGGAACGCGGCGAGACCGACCTGCTGGGCAGCCAGATGGCCCGGTTGCGCCGGCTGGCCCACCGACTGGTCTGGGTGAACCCGCACGCCGGCAAGGAGGGCTACGCACCGGTGCAGGGCGGAATAGTCGCCGCCCTGCCGTACTTGGACGAACTGCTGGCCGGGCACAGCCTGGCCACCCTGGAACAGCTGCTCGACCTGCTGCGCCGCGACGACGGCCGGCGCCCGAGCCCGGGAGTGCGACGTGCGTGACGTGTTGACCAAGCTCGACGAGTGGTGGCGCAAGGGCGAGACCGCGGCCCTGGCCACCGTCGTCGGCACCTACAGCTCCGCGCCCCGGCAGCCGGGGGCCTCGATGCTGGTCGGACCGGCCGGTGAGGCCGTCGGCAGCGTGTCCGGCGGCTGCGTCGAGGGCGCGGTGTACGAGCTGGGCGAGCAGGTGCTCGCCGGCGGCCGCCCGGTCCTGCAGCGCTACGGCGTGTCCGACGACGACGCCTTCGCCGTCGGGCTGACCTGCGGTGGCATCATCGACATCTTCGTGGAGAAGGTGTCGCCGGAGACCTACGCGCAGCTCGGCGCGGTCGCCGAGGCGGTGAAGGCGGAGTCGCCGGTCGCGGTGGCCACCGTGGTGTCCGGGCCGGCCGACCGGCTCGGTCGCCGGCTCGTGGTGTGGCCGGACCGCACCGAGGGCAGCACCGGCTCGGCCCGGCTCGACGACGCCCTGCGCGACGACGCGCGCGGCCTGCTCGACTCCGGGCGCAACGCGATGCTCACCTACGGCGTCGACGGCCAGCGCCGCGGCGAGGGCCTGTCGGTGTTCGTCGAGTCCTTCGCCCCACCGCCCCGCATGATCGTGTTCGGGGCCATCGACTTCGCCGCCGCGGTCGCCCGGATCGGCAGCTTCCTCGGCTTCCGGGTGACGGTCTGCGACGCACGGCCGGTGTTCGCCACCGCCTCCCGGTTCCCCGGGGCCAACGAGGTCGTCGTCGAGTGGCCGCACCGGTACCTGCAGGCCGAGGCCCAGGCGGGCCGGATCGACGCGCGCACCGCGCTGTGCGTGCTCACCCACGACCCCAAGTTCGACGTGCCGCTGCTGGAGGTCGCGCTGCGCCTGCCCGAGGTCGGCTACATCGGCGCGATGGGCTCCCGGCGCACCCACGAGGACCGGCTGGAGCGGCTGCGCGAGCGCGGGATCACCGACGCCGAGATCGCCCGGATGTCCAGCCCGATCGGCCTGGACCTGGGCGCGCGCACCCCGCAGGAGACGGCCGTCTCGATGGCGGCGGAGATCATCGCCCTGCGCTGGGGTGGCAGCGGGCGCCGGCTGAGCGAGGTCGACGGACCGGTGCACCACGAGGACGGCAGACCCGGCTGACGTCCGGCTGGGCTCTGCCAGCTGCGCTGTGCAGCGGCTCCACGGAAGGCCTCCCTTGGCTCGCTGGTGCGAGCCCCGCGCCGGC
>DASQMQ010000341.1:0-1545 GCA_035645455.1 Pseudonocardia sp. | reverse complement strand
GAGCTCGACCGGCGCGGCCTGCACGGGCGCCGCGAGACGCTGGTCGGCCGCCTCGACGTGCGCGGCGTGCTGGCCGACCCGCTGGGCCGCGGCCGGCCGACGCTGGACTTCCTGGTCGGCGCGGCCACCGCGGGGATGTCCGCGGACGCCCGCGGGCACCTGCTCGCCCACCTGGCCGCGCTCACCGGCCCGGAGCACCCCGGGACGGTGCCGCACCCGCTGGAGATCAGCGTCGTCCGGGTGCCCTGAGGCGGTGGCCCCCGGTCACGGGGTGGGGAAGCCGAACGCGTAGCCCTGGGCGGTGAGCCAGGGCAGCAGCTGCTCCAGCGCGGCCACGGTCTGCCCGCGCTGCCCGCCGCCGTCGTGCAGCAGGACGATCGCGCCCGGGTGCACCTGGTCCTGAACCGCGGCCACGATCGCTGCCGCCCCCGGCTTGCGCCAGTCGCGCGGGTCGACCGACCAGCCCAGCGGCTGCATGGCCGCGTCCGCAGCCATCTGCAGCATCGGATCCGACCAGTTGCCGCCCGGCGCCCGGAAGTAGGGCACCGGCACCGCGGCGAGGTCGACCAGGTCGCGGTGGGTGTCCAGGATCTCCTCGGTCATCCGCTCGACCGACCGGGTCGGCAGCTGGTCGTCGTGGGTGTGGCTGTGGTCGCACAGCCGCATCCCGGCCTCGACCACCCGGCGCACCAGCTCGGGGTGCTTCGCGGCCTTCTCGCCGACCACGCAGAAGGTGGCCACCGCGCCGTGCTCGGCCAGCAGGTCCAGGACCTGGGGGGTCCACCGGGGGTCGGGGCCGTCGTCGAAGGTGAGCGCGACCACGCGGGCCGGGGCCGGCTTCGCGACAGCGACGTTCCCCACCTCCGCGGTGTCGGCATCGGTCGGCTCGGGCTCGGGCTCGGGCTCGGGCTCGGGCTCGGCGGGGGCGGGCGGCTCGACGCGCTCGGTCAGCACCACCGGGACGGCCACGTGGGCGGGTGGTGGGGCGACGGCCGGCGGCGGGTCCGGCGGGGCCGGGGCGGTCGCGCCCGGCAGCAGCATGGCCAGCAGCCCGAAGGCGAGCCAGGTCGCCAGCGCTGACCGGCGGTCGAGTCGCGGCTCGGCAGTGCGCATCCGGACGCCCCGTCCTATCGGCCACCACGGCCGATGCACCTGACGTCTCTACCCGACCGCTGCCCGATCGGGACCGCGACGCGCCGGGCCACCCGCCCCACCCCGAGCGGGTGTCGTCGACAGGCGCTCCCCGGCCGCGGCACCGATAGTGGGGAGGCCGGCCGGAGCACCGGCCGGCGACACCGAACGCGAACGGAGCTGGAGCATGACGACCGCTGCGGACAAGGGCACGACCGACATCACCGACATCGGCAAGGAGATGTGGGCCTACCTGACCGGGAAGGGCGCCACGGTCGAGTACACCTTCGAGGGCATGCAGGTCGAGGTGCCCAAGACCACCGGGCCGGACTCGCCGCGGGCGATCTGGAAGCTGGACGGCACCCTGAAGATCAAGACCACGGACCGGGACAGCGCCGGTTCGGCGAGTGGCTG
>DASQMQ010000340.1:0-6119 GCA_035645455.1 Pseudonocardia sp. | reverse complement strand
GGGACGGGTGGTGAAGCTCGGCCCGGCCGCGTTGCCCGCCGTGGTCGGTTCCGCCGGGTCGGCTGTGGGGCCCGGCTCCGTCCGGTCCGGTGCTGCTGCGCATGCCGCCGGACGGGTGGCGGCACCCGCGCGGCGTCGGGTCGCGGCGCTCACGACAGCCCCGGGACGGTCGTGACCAGCACCGCGAGCGGCAGCGCGACCAGCAGCGAGTCGATCCGGTCGAGCAGCCCGCCGAACCCGGGCAGCCAGCGGCCGGCGTCCTTGGCGCCGGCCTCCCGCTTGACCATCGATTCCACCAGGTCGCCGAGCACCCCGCCGGCGACTACCGCGACCAGCAACCCGATCGACGCCTGCCCCAGCGCGAGCAGCACGGCCGCGGCCCCCACCGTCGCCCCGACGACCCCGCCCCAGGTCTTGGCGGGCGACAGCGGCGACAACCGGCGCGCGCCCGGACCGCGCCGACCGAGCAGCCGCCCACCGCACCAGGCCGCGACGTCGGCCACCGCGACCGCGAGGCAGACCGCCAGCGCCACGGACGGGTCCAGCAGGGCGAGTCCGGCCAGCCCGCCGCCGATCCACACCGTGCCGAACAGCCCGTAGGCGGCCCGCCTCCCGCCGGTCGTGGTGTCGCCGGCCAGCAGGGCGGGCAGCGCGGCGGACAGCGCGAGCACCGGCACCAGCGGCGCGACCAGGGCCGGCGCGACCACCGCCACGACCGGCAACGCCACCACCCGCAACACCAGGGCGACGGTGTCGAGCCGGGGGAGCCGGGCCAGCGCCGCGAACTCCACCGCGGCCACCGCACCCAGCGCGCAGGCCAGCAGCAACCCGCCCGGGCGGCCGCCGATCAGCAGCGGGCCGAGCACGACGGGCGCGGCGAGCAGCCAGGTGCGCCAGCGGGTGATGAGCTCGGTCCTGCGGGAGGCGCCGGCCGCGGCGCCGCCGAGGCCGAGCGCACCGAGGGTGAGGGTCAGCGGATCCATGGGGGGAGCCTGGCGGGCCGGGCCCCGCCGGGGACCCGGGGAAGTGCGCAGGTCGGATCCGTATTGCTGCTGAGTAGTCGATGGCGTCCCCGGCTGAGCGTCGCCCCGGCGGGCCGGTTCGGGTCTACCTTGACCGGCATGGCTGACGCCCGGCGGCACGGCTCGAGCGACGCCTTCGAGGCCATCGGCGCCGCCCTGCGCGACCTCGCCGCCGGCCGCCCGGAGATCACGGTGCTGGCCTCCCGCCCGGTCGCGAGCGGGAACCGCTGTCGACGAGCGAGCCCCGACGACCGCGCCACCCACTCAGCGTGGTTGGACGACTGCGCCGCTCGCCCGACGGGCTCCGGGGCACTCCGTGGGGCGTCGGGCAGGTGACTCGCGTCCGACCGGCCGTCGGGTGACCGTCAGGTGAGCTGCCGGTGCAGCGCCCGCAGCCGCAGCCCGGCCGTCACCACCGACCCCCCGGCCAGTACGGCGAGCACCGCTCCCGCGTGCGCCGGCAGCGCCGCCACCACGACCAGCAGCAGGCACCGCTCGGTCTTGCCGACCGGACCGCCGTTGATCCGGTCCGCCCCGGCCGCCGCCCCGGCGAGCGCCACCCACGACGGAGCGCTCGCCGCCGCCATCGCGGCCAGCACCAGCCACGCCGGGGCCAGGGCGAAGCAGCCGGCGAGCACGGCCAGTTCCGCCGCCCGGTCGCCGACCTCGTTGCACACCGCTCCCCACCGGGTGGACCGGCCGGTGTCGCGGGCCAGGGCGCCGTCCAGGTTGGCCGCGGCGAGCCGGGCCGCCAGCAGGGCCGCGACCAGCAACGCGGCCAGCGCCGGGTCGGCCACGGTCGCCAGCGCCGTGCCGGCGAGCGCGCCGAACACCACCCCGGCCGCCGTGACCGCGTTCGGCGACACGCCCCGCCGGGCCGACCGGTCCCGCAGGCCGGTCAGGGCGTCGGCGTACCAGGGCTTCAGGGCGTACAGACCGCGGCTCATGCCGCCAGGTTCGCCGGTGACCGCGCCCCCCGGCATCCGGATGACTACGCATCCGCCGTCCGCGACACCACCTGATCGGGTGGCCTGCCCGCCCCCACCGGCCGTCCAGGATGTGGAACGGTCGTCCCATGGGTTTGACGCCCCGGCCGGCTGCCCTCTACCGTTCGAGCCATGTCCGCCGTCCACGTCCTCGTACTTGCCGGGCGCGTCCACGCCTGAGTGAGCCTCGGTCGTCGACGCGCCACCCTCGTTCCGCCCTGTCGGCGGTCGGGGGTTTTTTCATGTTCGGACACCCTCCAGCGGAGCTGAGGAGCAGATGACCACCGCCACGCCCCGTCCCGGCCCGGTCCCCGGGCCGCCGGGACCGAAACCGGCACCGCCGCCCGCTCGGCCGGGTCCCACGACCGGCGCCCCGCCCACCGCGGCCGCGCCCGGACGGCGCTTCGACGCCGTGCCGATGACCGGCGCGCAGTCGCTCGTGCGCTCGCTGGAGGAGGTGGGCTGCGAGGTCGTGTTCGGCATCCCGGGCGGGACCATCCTGCCCGCCTACGACCCGCTGCTGGACTCCACCAGGGTCCGCCACGTGCTGGTCCGCCACGAGCAGGGCGCCGGCCACGCGGCCACCGGGTACGCGCAGGCCACCGGCAAGGTCGGGGTCTGCATGGCGACGTCGGGTCCGGGGGCCACCAACCTGGTCACCCCGATCGCCGACGCGCACATGGACTCGGTCCCGATCGTGGCCATCACCGGCCAGCAGACCCGGGCGCTGATCGGCACCGACGCCTTCCAGGAGGCCGACATCACCGGCATCACCATGCCGGTGACGAAGCACAACATGCTGGTCACCGACGCCACGGAGATCCCGCGGGCGATCGTGGAGGCCTTCCACCTGGCCAGCACCGGCCGACCCGGCCCGGTCCTGGTGGACATCCCCAAGGACGTGCTGCAGGAGCAGACCACGTTCAGCTGGCCGCCGGAGCTGCGGCTGCCCGGCTACCGGCCGACGACCCGGCCGCACGGCAAGCAGATCCGCGAGGCCGCCCGGCTGATCTCGACGGCCGTCCGGCCGGTGCTCTACGTCGGCGGCGGCGTGCTCAAGGCCGAGGCGTCCGCGCAGCTGCGCGAGCTGGCCGAGCTCACCGGCATCCCGGTGGTCACCACGCTGATGGCCCGGGGCGCGTTCCCCGACAGCCACCCGCAGCACATGGGCATGCCCGGGATGCACGGCACGGTCGCCGCGGTCGCCGCGATGCAGAAGTCCGACCTGCTGGTCGCCCTGGGCTCGCGGTTCGACGACCGGGTCACCGGGGTGCTGTCCAGCTTCGCCCCGAACGCCAAGGTCGTGCACGCCGACATCGACCCGGCCGAGATCTCCAAGAACCGGCGGGCCGACGTGCCGATCGTCGGGGACTGCCGGGAGGTGATCGTCGAGCTGCTCGACGCGGTGCGCACCGAGCGCGCCGAGCGCGGGCACGCCGACCTCACCGCGTGGTGGGACCTGCTCAACGGGCTGCGCGAGACGTTCCCGCTGGGCTACACCTGGCCCGCGGACGGGTCGCTGTCGCCGGAGTACGTGATCGAGCGGATCGGGCGGATCGCCGGGCCGGATGCGATCTACACCGCCGGGGTCGGCCAGCACCAGATGTGGGCGGCCCAGTTCATCTCCTACGAGAAGCCGCGGACCTGGCTGAACTCGGGCGGGCTGGGCACGATGGGCTACGCGGTGCCGGCCGCGATGGGCGCCAAGATGGCCCGCCCGGAGGCCGTGGTGTGGGCCATCGACGGCGACGGCTGCTTCCAGATGACCAACCAGGAGCTGGCCACCTGCGCGATCGAGGGCATCCCGATCAAAGTGGCGATCATCAACAACGGCAACCTGGGCATGGTCCGGCAGTGGCAGAACCTGTTCTACAAGGAGCGCTACTCCAACACCGAGCTCGGCACCCACAAGCACCGCATCCCCGACTTCAAGCTGCTCGCCGAGGCGATGGGCTGCGTCGGGCTGCGCGCGGAGTCCCGCGACGACGTCGATCGGGTGATCAAGCAGGCGATGGAGATCGACGACCAGCCGGTCGTGATCGACTTCGTGGTCGGGGCGGACGCGCAGGTGTGGCCGATGGTCGCGGCCGGCACCGGCAACGACGAGATCATGGCCGCGCGCGGCATCCGTCCGCTGTTCGACGGCGACGAGCTGGTCGCGGGCGTGGACGAGGTCGCCGCGGTCACCGTCGAGGCGCTCGAGGAGTCCGGGTCATGATCGAACGGCACACGCTGTCGGTGCTGGTGGAGAACAAGCCCGGCGTGCTGGCCCGGGTGTCCGGGCTGTTCTCCCGGCGCGGGTTCAACATCGAGTCGCTGGCGGTGGGACCCACCGAGAACCCCGACGTGTCCCGGATGACCATCGTGGTGACCGTCGACGACCTGCCGCTGGAGCAGGTCACCAAGCAGCTGAACAAGCTGGTGCACGTCATCAAGATCGTCGAGCTGGACGCGGGCGCGTCCGTGCAGCGCGAGCTGCTGCTGGTCAAGGTGCGCGCCGACGCCTCGGTGCGCAGCCAGGTGCTCGAGGTCGTCGACCTGTTCCGGGCCCGCGCGGTGGACGTCACCCCGGAGGCGGTGACCATCGAGGCCACCGGCACCGTGGACAAGATCGCCGCGCTGCTGCGCAACCTGGAGCCCTACGGCATCCGGGAGATGGTGCAGTCCGGCACGATCGCCGTCGGCCGCGGTCCGCGCTCCATCACCGCAACCACCAGTCGTGCGTGAGTTTCATGCCCATAGGCATGAAACTCACGCACGACCGCCACTGACCTCGGAAGGAACCACCCACCCGCCATGAGCGTGAACATCTACTACGACGACGACGCGGACCTGTCGATCATCCAGGGCCGCAAGGTCGCGGTGATCGGCTACGGCAGCCAGGGCCACGCCCACTCGCTGTCGCTGCGCGACTCCGGGGTCGAGGTCCGGATCGGGCTGCCGGAGGGCTCGAAGAGCCGGGCCAAGGCCGCCGAGGAGGGGCTGCAGGTCGGCACCCCGGCCGAGGTGTCGGCGTGGGCCGACGTGATCATGATCCTGGCGCCGGACACCAAGCAGCGCCACATCTACGCCGAGGACATCGCGCCGAACCTGAAGTCCGGCGACGCGCTGTTCTTCGGCCACGGCTTCAACATCCGCTACGACCTGATCAAGCCGCCGGCCGACGTGGACGTGGCCATGGTCGCCCCCAAGGGCCCCGGCCACCTGGTGCGCCGCCAGTTCGTCGACGGCAAGGGCGTGCCCTGCCTGATCGCGGTGGAGCAGGACCCGTCCGGGCGGGGCAAGGAGCTCGCGCTCTCCTACGCGGCCGCGATCGGCGGCGCCCGCGCCGGGGTCATCGAGACCACGTTCAAGGAGGAGACCGAGACCGACCTGTTCGGCGAGCAGGCGGTGCTCTGCGGCGGCGCGGCGGCCCTGGTGCAGACCGGGTTCGAGGTGCTCACCGAGGCCGGCTACGCGCCCGAGGTGGCCTACTTCGAGTGCCTGCACGAGCTCAAGCTGATCGTCGACCTGATGTACGAGGGCGGCATCGCCAACGAGCGGTTCTCCATCTCCGACACCGCCGAGTACGGCGACCTCACCCGGGGCCCGCGGGTGATCACCGCGCAGACCAAGGAGGAGATGCGCAAGATCCTCGGCGAGATCCAGGACGGCACCTTCGCCCGCGAGTGGGTGGCCGAGGACGAGGCCGGCCGGCCGAACTTCACCCGGCTGCAGAAGGAGGGCGCCGAGCACCCGATCGAGCAGGTCGGCGAGAAGCTCCGCGGCCTGATGAGCTGGGTGGGCTCGAAGGCCACCTGACCCGCTCCTGATCCGCCCCGCCCCGTGACAGGAAAGCCACTTTCAGGACCGGATACGTCCTGAAAGTGGCTTTGCTGTCATCCGGTCGGGGTGCGGCGGGTCGGGTCCTCCGCTCGTGGTCATCACCCCGTTTCCGCACGAACGTGATCACCGAGGGTCTGGGCGATCGTGCCGAACGTGGTCGGTCGCCTCCTGCGCGCCCGGGGCATGATCGTTCCCGACTGATGGGATCAGCCGCGGCGGAATGCGCGTTTCGTCCCGCGCCGGAGTCGCGGTGCTCACGCCGCCGCGGGGCCGTCGCCGCGGCGGA
>DASQMQ010000339.1:0-34814 GCA_035645455.1 Pseudonocardia sp. | reverse complement strand
GCCGGCCGGCTGCCCCGCTCGCAGCGCACCCGGGCCGGGCTGGACGCCGAGTACGTCGACCCCGAGCTCGACCACGGCGGCCGCCGACGCTCGGACAAGCGCACCGGCCGCAAGGACGAGGACGTGGTGGTCCCGCGCCGCCAGCCCCGGGAGCGCACCCGCACCCGCAGCCGGGGCGGGGTGTCCGCCGAGGGCACCGACGCCGACACCGGCACCACCGGCACCGCCACCGCGGTAGTGGACCCCGCGCCGGCCGAGGCCGCTGCGACCGGGCCCGCCGGCAACGGCGCGGAGCCGACCGCCGGGGGATCGATCGCCGGCGGCACCCGGCCGGAGGACAGCCGCCCCCGCCGTCGGCGCCGTCGCGGTGGTCGCGGCCGGTCCGGCGGCAACGGCGAGAGCGCCGGGCAGGAGTCCGCCGGCGCGGACGCCGCCGCCAGCTGATCAGCGGGTCGGTGCGTCCGGAACGTCGCCGTCGCGGTGACCTGGTCACCGCGGCGGCGCTGGCCGTTGCGCTGGCCATCGCGGGATCGGTGCTGTGGGCCACCGGCGAGGTCGCCGGGACGTCCGCGGACGCCGCGACCGCCCCGGCCGTCGCCCCGCCCGCGGCCGACGGTGTGCCGGCGGCATTCGTCGAGGTCTGGCGGGCGCCCAGCGCGGCCACTCCGGTCCCGGTGGTGTCCGGTCCGGCCGTCACCACCGCCGACGGGTCCACCGTCACCGGCCGCGACGCGGTCACCGGGGCCGAGGTGTGGTCGTACTCCCGGGACGTGCCGCTGTGCACCGCGGCCGCCGGCTTCCCGGCCGCCGACGACGGCGTCGGCCGGGTCCTCGCCCTGTACGCGGGCATGTCCGGCTGGTGCAGCGAGCTGACCGCGCTGCGCCCCGACACCGGGCTCCGCCGGGCCGCCGCCAACCCCGACATCCGGCCCGGTGCGCGGTTGCTGGCCGCCGGCACCTCGGTCGTCGGGACCGGCCCGGACTACCTCGAGGCGCTGCGCTCCGACCTGGTCAAGACCCTGGAGTACGGGCTGGTCAGCGCCCCGGCGCAGCCGGACCGCCAGCCCCGCCCGGGGTGCGCGCACGGTTCGACCGCGCTGGTCGCCGGCCGGATCGGGGTGCTGGAGCGGTGCCCCGGGGAGGCCACCGACCGGCTGACGGTGCTGGCCCCGGACGGCTCCGAGGGCGCCGACCAGCCGCAGGAGGAGTTCTCGGTGGCGCTGCCCGGCCGGGGCGCCGTCCTGCTCGCGCTGAGCGCGGAGCGCGCCGCGGTCGCTCTCCCGGGGCCGCCCCGGCTGCTGGTCCTCGACCGCACCGGCGCCGTGCTGGACACCGTCGCCCTGGACCTGCCGGATGCCGACCTGGCCGCCGACCCGCCCGGTGGCGCGGCCGTCGTGCGCTCGGGCGCGGAGCGGGTGTACTGGTGGACCGGCAGCCGCACCATCGCCCTGGACGGCACGACGCTCACCCCGGTGTGGACGGTGCCGGGCACGCTCGGCACGGCCCTGCGCTACGGCGGCAGCGTGCTGGTCCCGGTCCCCGCCGGTCTGGCCGAGCTGGACGCGACGACCGGGGCGGTGCTGCGCACCCTGCCCGTCGAGCGGGCCGACCCGGCGGCGCCGGTGCAGCTGGAGTCGGCCGGTGAGGTCCTGCTGGAGCAGCGCGGAGCCGAGCTGGTGGCGCTGCGCCCGGGCTGAGCGGGGCCGTCCGGGAGCCGGGGCTCAGGCGAACCACTGGGACGTGAGCACCAGCGCCGCGGTGGCCAGCACCGCCAGTGCCGCCGCGGTCCCGCGCGGCCCGGCCCGACGATCGGCGTAGAGCTGCGCCGGTACGGCCACGACCACCGCGACCAGGTGCCAGACCAGCATCCCGGTGCCCGGTCCGGGGCTGCCCTCGCGGCCGGCGAGGTACCACGCGACCCCCAGCGCGGCGAGCAGCACGACCAGGCCGCCGGCCAGGACCCCGGACAGCCCGCGCAGCACCCGGCCGGCGGTCACGGCGCGAGCTGCGCCCACGGCGGCGCCTCCGGGGCGGCCGCCCGCCCTTCCGGGCAGTGGCGGCGCACGTCGCAGGACCCGCAGCGGGGGGCGGGCCGGGGCGGGAACAGCGCCTCCCGGTCGCCCCCGCAGGCCAGCGCGTCAGCGGCGTCGGCCAGCTCGGCCGCGGTGGTCTCGGCCCGGTGCAGGTGCGCGGCGAGGCCGGGCCGGTCGTGTCGCCAGGCGTGCACCCCACCGCTGGGCAGGTGGTGCAGCTCGACCTGGCGGCAGGGCCGGCGCAGGGTGCGCTCGGTGGCCAGCGCGTACAGCGCGAGCGCCGGGGCGGTCGCCGCGTCCTGCTCGGTGGGCTCGCGGCGCCCGGTCTTGTAGTCCACGACCACCAGCTCGTCGCCGCGCCGGTCGATCCGGTCGACCCGGCCCCCGGCCACGATCCGCTCGGTGGACACCGACACCCACTGCTCGCGGCCCACCGGCTCGACGTCCGGGTCCAGGTCGGCGGCGTACTCGGCGACCCAGCCGCGGGCCCGCTCCCGGTGATCGGCGGCCTGCTCGTCGTCCCGGAAGCCCTCCGCCGACCAGTGCCGGTCGACCAGCGCCGCGGCGGCGGCCCGGGTGCGCCCGGCCGGCGGCAGGTCGAACAGGGCCCGCAGGGCCAGGTGCACGACCGCACCGAGGGTGCTGGCGGCCTGCGCCCCACCGCGCGGCGGTGGCGGCCGGTCCAGGTAGGTCATCCGGTAGCGGCGCGGGCAGTCCGTCCAGGTGGCCAGCCGGGACGGGGTGACCTTGATCAGGCGGACGGTATCGAAGTCGAGCCCGAGCTGCGCACCGCCGTCCACCCGGGCCACGCTATCGCGCCGTGGCCACCTCGATGCCCGTGGCCCGGTCGAGCAGCTCCTGCAGGGCCGGCGCCGCGGTGCGCTCGGCGGCGATGGGCGTGGTCTTGTTCGTGCCGTGGTAGTCGCTGGAGCCGGTGGCGACCAGACCGTGCGCGCCGGCCAGCGCACGGAGCAGCTCGCGGTCCTCGGGCGCGTGGTCGGGGTGGTCGACCTCGACCCCGGCCAGCCCGGCCGCGGCCAGGTCGGCGATCACCGTCGGCTCGACGACCCGGCCCCGGCGGCGGGCCAGCGGGTGGGCGAACACGGCCACCCCGCCCGCCTCGCGGACCATGGCGATCGCGGCGCGCACCGGGGTGTCGACCTTGGGCACGTAGTAGGGGCTGCCGGTGTAGAGCAGGGTGCCGAACGCCTCGTCCACCGAGGCGACCACGCCCGCCGAGACCAGCGCGCGGGCCAGGTGCGGTCGTCCGGCGCTGGTGCCCTCCGGCAGCAGGGCGAGCACGGTGTCCGGGTCGACCGGGTAGCCGTCGGCGGCCATCTTCCCGGTCATCGCGCGCAGCCGGTGGGTGCGCTCGTCGCGCAGCCGGGCCTGCTCGCGGCTGATCGCCTCGTGGGTCGGGTCGAACAGGTAGCCCAGCAGGTGCACCGCCACGTCCGGGTCGTCCCGGCCGGTCGGGCTGACGCAGGAGAACTCCGCGCCGCGCACCAGCCGCATCCCCGGCGGCAGCGCCGCCACCGCCGCCGCCCAGCCGCCCGTGGTGTCGTGGTCGGTGATCGCCAGGACGTCGACGCCGGCCGCCGCCGCCACGGCCACCAGGCCGGCCGGGGTGTCGGTGCCGTCCGAGGCGGTGGAGTGGGTGTGCAGGTCGATCACGGGCGCGGGCACGCGACCGAGGCTAACCCGGCACCCGCCGGCCGGCCGCGTTGCGCGCACGACCGGGTCAGGGCCGTCGGGTCAGGGCCGCAGGGTCAGCGGCGCCAGCGCGGACGGGCGAGCAGGCCGGTGGCCCGGGTCTTGCCCTTCTCCCCGAACACCAGTTCGGAGAGGGCCTCGTAGACCTCCTCCGGGCGGGGCATGTAGTCGATCTTGTTGAGGGCCTGGATCTGGCCGGCCGACTCCACGATCAGGGTGCCGTAGCCGAGCATGCGCCCGCCGACCGACCGCTGGAACGTCAGGTCGGTGACCTTGCCCAGCGGCATCATGCCCACGTTGTGCACGATGATCCCCTGGGCCAGCATGACCCGCTTGTCGGTGATCACGATCCGCTCGACCCACCACAGGATGGTCAGCACGGTGAACCGCAGCACGGCCACCAGCGCCAGGTAGAACGTGATGTTGTCGATCAGCACGCTGTCCGGCAGGTAACGCTCGGCGACCACCAGGACCAGCAGGAACAGCCCGGTCAGGATGAGGTCCTTGAGCATCACCGCCCAGTGCTGGCGCACCCGGATGACCCTGCGCTCGGTCGGCAGCAGGTACTCGTCGATCTCGCGGGGTGCGAGCACGGGCTACACCAGCGCGGTGAAGAAGGTGGTGATGGACGTCGCGGCGTCGCGCAGGGTGTCGCCGACGTTCTGCACCGAGGTGGCTGCCGCACCGGGCTGGGTGATCACGAAGAAGATCAGCAACGCTATCGCGAGGAGCCCGACGATCCTCTTCACGTTCACCGATACCACCGTTCTTGATCGTTCTTGAGCTGCGGGACGACCAGCGTCGTCCAATCTACAGACGGCACGCGGCGCGCGGTATCCCGCGCCGAGGTCTCGTAGGGTGGGCCGTCATGACGCGCAGTGATGACGCCATCCGCTGTGTGGGCGGTCTGGCCTACGACGAGGCAGGCCGGCTGCTGCTCGTGCGGCGCGCCAACGAGCCCGGCCGCGGCCGGTGGTCGGTCCCCGGCGGCCGGGTCGAACCGGGCGAGGACGACGCCACGGCGCTGGTGCGGGAGATGGCCGAGGAGACCGGACTGGTGGTCCGACCCGGCCCGCTCGTCGGCCGGGTCCGGCGCGGACCGTTCGACATCCGCGACTACCGGTGCACCGTGCTCGGGGGCACCCTGCTGGCCGGGGACGACGCCCTGGACGCGCGCTGGTGCGCGCTCGCCGACCTCGACCGGCTCCTGCTCGTACCGGGGCTCACCGAGACGCTCGCCGGTTGGGGCGCCCTGCCGGAGTGAGCAGACTCACGCCGAGCACGATCAGGGCTGTCCGCCACCATCACGAGGCCGGTTCCGGTCGACCCGGCTGCTCGCCGCCGCGGCGGTCGCCGTAGGCCCGGGTGGGGACCATGACCTTGCGCCGGAAGGTGCACACCACGGTGCCGTCCTGCTTGTAGCCGCGGGTCTCGACGTGGACCACGCCGCGGTCGTCCTTGGACTTCGACGGCGTCTTGTCCAGCACCTCGGTCTCGCCGTAGATGGTGTCGCCGTGGAAGGTCGGCTTGGTGTGGCGCAGCGACTCGACCTCGAGGTTCGCGATCGCCTTGCCGGACACGTCGGGCACCGACATGCCCAGCAGCAGCGAGTAGACGTAGTTGCCGACCACCACGTTGCGCTGGAAGTCGGTGGTCTCCGCGGCGTAGTGGGCGTCCAGGTGCAGCGGGTGGTGGTTCATCGTGAGCAGGCAGAACAGGTGGTCGTCGTACTCGGTGACCGTCTTCCCCGGCCAGTGCTTGTAGACCGCGCCGATCTCGAACTCCTCGAAGTACCGACCGAACTGCAACGCCGTCGCCTCCCGCGCCGATGGGCAAGACCGAGGGGTAATCTAGCCCGCGACCACCCGATCAGCAGGTGGTCCCGAGCACAGGGCAGGAGGTGAGCGCGGTGCCGACGGCACCCGGTTGCAGTAGACGCCGCGTTCCCGATCCGGTGGCCCGCTGACGGTCACCCCGAGTGGGACGCGAGCTCAGCCCGTACCGCGAGTCCGCTCGCGCGTCCCCACCCGGAGGTGAATCCCGTGCCACCCCTGTCCGCGATCCGTCCCGCCATCCGTGCGGCCGGCGTCCGTCGCTCCCCCAAGCCCGACATGCTGCCCAAGCTGCGCGTGCCGATCGCGCGCTACGTCGTGGACTGCGCGGTCTACCTCGACGGTCGCCGGCTGCCCGGCCGGTGGGCCCACGACGAGGCGCTGGCCGAGGTCCGCCGGCGCGGCGAGGGATTCGTCTGGATCGGCCTGCACGAGCCGGACGCCGAGCAGATCACCGGCATCGCCGACGTGTTCGACCTGCACGAACTGGCCGTCGAGGACGCCGTGCAGGCCCACCAGCGGCCCAAGCTCGAGCGCTACGACAACACCCTGTTCATGGTGCTCAAGCCGGTCAGCTACGTCGGCCACGCCCAGCCCACCACCGCGCACGAGATCATCGAGACCGGTGAGGTGATGGTCTTCGTGGGCACCGACTTCGTGATCACCGTGCGGCACGGCAAGCACTCCTCGCTGCGCGAGGTCCGCCGGCGCCTGGAGGCCGACCCCGAGCAGCTGGCGCTGGGCCCGGCCGCGGTGCTGCACGCCATCGCCGACCGGGTGGTCGACACCTACCTCGACGTCACCGAGGCCATCGAGGACGACATCGAGGAGATGGAGCGCGAGGTGTTCACCCCGCGCTCGACGATGGACGCCGAGCAGATCTACGTGATGAAGCGCGAGGTGCTGGAGCTGCGCCGGGCGGTGGCGCCGCTGGGCGCGCCGCTGCGCAAGCTGACCGAGGGCTACAGCTCGCTGGTGCCGCACGACGTGCGCTCCTACTTCCGCGACGTCGACGACCACCTGGTCACCGTGACCGAGCGGGTGGCCGGCTTCAACGAGCTGTTGTCCTCGCTGGTCCAGGCGGTGCTGGCGAAGACCACCATGCGCCAGAACAACGACATGCGCCGGATCACCTCCTACGCGGCGATCATCACGGTGCCCACGATGATCGCCGGCATCTACGGGATGAACTTCGACTACATGCCCGAGCTGCAGTGGCGCTACGGCTACCCGCTGGTGCTGCTGGTGATCGCCACCATCTGCATCACGCTGTTCCGGGTGTTCCGCCGCAACCAGTGGCTGTGACCCGGCGACCCGGCGCGACCCGGCGCGACCCGGCCCGGGGTGCGGTCGCCGGTCGCCGCCGGCGGTTCTAGCCTGTCCAGCGTGAACGAGACCCGCTCGGCACGTCGACCGGTCAACCCGCTGCGCCGGCTGCACCGGCCGGCCTGGGCCGAGCAGGAGCCGACCTGGGCCGACGCCAAGCCCGGCCTGATCCGGGCCGCGCTGGGCCGGGCGCAGGCCCGCTCGGCCGGCGGCTGGTTCGTGCTGGCCGCCAGCCGGGAGGTGCGGGCAGGCCGGGCCTTCGGCCGGGTGGTGGCCGGGCGCGAGCTGGTGGCCTGGCGCGACACCGACGGCCGGCTGGCGGTCGGCCCCGGCGCCTGCCCGCACCTCGGGGCGGCGCTGTGCGACGCCCCGGTGCACGAGGGGCAGCTGGTGTGCCGTTGGCACGGGCTCGCGCTGGGCCCGGCCGGGCGGCCGGGGTGGCGCACCCTGCCCGCGCACGACGACGGCGTGCTGGCCTGGGTCCGGCTCGACGACCTGGCCGGCGGCGCGCCGGCGCCGGCGCCGGTGATGGGGCCGCGCCCGGCGGCACCCGGGCTGGACGCGGTGGCCACCGTGATCGGCCGCTGCGAACCCGAGGACGTGCTGGCCAACCGGCTCGACCCGTGGCACGGCGCCTGGTTCCACCCGTACTCGTTCGCCGCGCTGCGGGTGATCAGCGCGCCGGCGGCGGACTGCTCCCCGGCCGAGGACCGGTTCCTGGTCGAGGTGAGCTTCACCCTCGGGTCGCGCTGGGGAGTGCCGGTGATCGCCGAGTTCAGCTGCCCCGACGAGCGCACCATCACCATGCAGATCGTCGACGGCGAGGGCACCGGGAGCGTGGTCGAGACGCACGCCACGCCGCTGGAGCCCGGCCCGGACGGGCGGCCGCGCACCGCGGTCATCGAGGCCGTGATCGCGCACTCCGACCGCCCCGGCTTCGGCCGGGTGCGTGGAGCCGGCCCGCTGGTCCGCCCGCTGATGCGGGTGGCCGCGGGCCGGCTCTGGCGCGACGACATCGCCTACGCCGAGCGGCGCTACGCGCTGCGCGCGCGTTCCTGACGCCCGGCCAGCAGCACCGCCGCACCGATCAGCACGGCGCCGACCGTCCCACCGGGGCCCAGCCGGTCGCCGAGCACCAGCGCGGCCAGCACGGCCGCGGTGAGCGGCTCCAGCAGGGCCGCCACCGCGCCCGCGGCCGGGGTGCTGGTGGCCAGGCCACGGAAGTAGGCCGCGTAGGCCGCGGCGGTGGGCACCACGGCGAACGCGGCCAGCAGCCCGAGGGCCACCGGCTCCGGGGCGAAGGCGATCCCCGGCCCGGTCAGCGCGGCGGGGACCAGCAGCGCCGAACCGCCGAGCACGAACGCCGGGCCGGTCGTCGCGGTGGCGTCCAGTCCGGGCACCGGGCGGGCACCGAGCAGGGTCATCGCAGCGAAGCCGGCGCCGGAGAGCACCGCGACCGCCGATCCGGCGAGCGCGGCCGCCGGGTCGAGCCCGGCACCGGGCAGGCCGACCAGCAGGCCGACCCCCAGCACGGCCAGGGCGACCGGCCCGGCCATCGCCGCGCCGCGGGCCCGGTCGGCGAGCAGGACGATCACCGGCGCGCTGCCGATGGTGATCAGGGTGGCCAGGCTGACCGTGGTCAGCGCGACCGCGGTGAAGTAGCAGGCCTGGAACACCGCGGCGAGCGCGCCGATCGCGGCGATCCGGCGCCACGCCGCCCGCCCGCGGGGCAACCCGCGACCGGACAGCAGCGGGAGGGCCAGCAGCAGGGTGCCGCCGACGGCCAGGCGGTAGCCGGCCACGGCGAGCGGGGACAGACCGGTCCGGGCAGCCAGCAGGCTGCCGAACAGGCCACCGGTGCCCCACAGGACACCGGCGAGGACGAGCAGGACCATGGGAGTTCGCTCCAGCGACGAGCAGGGGTGGGGTCGCGGAAGCGGGGCGTGGACCGGAGCGGGCCCGGACGGCCCGCCGTCAACCGATCACCGGGCCGGACGGCCCGGGACACCACGGCGCGCGCCGGCCGGGACACGGCGGGCGCGCGGGCAGGGACGCCCCGCGGTCAGCGGGGCGGCGGGGTGATCGGGAAGCGGCGGTGCACGCGGCCACCCTACCGGCGGGCCGGAGCGGGTCGAGCGGATTCCGCCCCCCGCGACGATCCGGTCGGGCGCCGGGGCCCGGCCGGCCGGTGGGGTTCCACCGCGACATCACGGTCGGCAACCTGCTCGTCGACGACCGCGGGCGGCTGGCTGCAGCGATCGACTTTCGGCACCTGCGGGGCGGTGACGCGCCGCCGGACGGCCGGGCGCTACTCCGGCTTCGTCATGTCGACGACGTCGACGCCCTCCGGCGGGGTCGGCGCCTGGGCGACCGCGGGGTCGAACTCCGGCGGGCCGCCGGGCTTGCGGCCGAGCACGGTGTGCACGATGTTCTGCTGCCAGCCGGGCACCGTCTGGGTCCGGACGTCGGCGAACCCGGCCCGCTCCAGCCGCTGGACCAGCGCCGCGAGCCCGTCGAACTCCAGCACGCTGCGCCAGAGGTAGCGGTAGAGGTCGCCGGACCCGGTGCGCAGCCGCCCCATCGGGATGATCACGCTCCAGCACACCGCGGTCCACACCGCCCGGCTGCGCACCGAGTCGCGCACCGAGTACTCGTGCAGGGCCAGCGGGGCGCCGGGCTTCAGCAGCCCGTGGAAGTCCCGCAGCGCGGCATCCCGGTCAGGCAGGTTGCGCACCAGGTAGGCGGCCAGGATCCCGTCGAACGGCCCGGTCACCCCGGCCGCGGCCAGGTCCTGGGCGTCGGCCCGGACGAACCGCACGGTCGGCGGCCAGGTCTTGCGCATCGCCTGGGCCAGCATCTCCGCCGAGGCGTCGACCGCGGTGATCCGGGCGTCCGGGGCGACGTCCAGCAGCGCCGCGGTGGACGCCCCGGTGCCGCAGCCCAGGTCGAGCAGGTGCAGGCCGGCGCCGCGGTGCGGCAGTCCCATCCGGCGGGCGGAGAGCCGCAGGTGCTCGTGGTAGCCGGGGTTGGCCCCGACCAGCCGGTCGTAGCTGGCGGCGTGCTCGTCGAACGAGGAGGGCACGTTCGCCTGGCTGATCCGGCCGTCCGGCTGGGCGTTGTTCGACTTCGACGGGTCCACGCGGCGATACTGGCGCATGCCCGGCGGCCCGGCGCACCCGGCCGCGCGCACCGGGATGGCCCGGTGCGGCGGCGCCCGGTGGCCGCCGCCGCACCGGTCGTGCTCAGGCCACGCCCGTGCGTTCACCGCCGTCGGCCCGGTGCGCGCCGCCGGACCCGTTGCCGGCGGCCCCGTCCCCGGCCGCCCCGTCCCGGCCCGCCCTGTCCCGGCCCGCCACTTCGTTGCGGGCGTCCTCGGTCTGCTCGATCCGGTCCTGCTCGGCCAGCCGGGTCAGCTCGGCTCCGGCCTGCTCGTCGCGGGTGAGGTTGTCGCCGGACTCCGGGTCGAACACGTGGATCTTGCGGGTGTCCAGCCAGAACTCGGCGTCGCGGCCCTCGCGCAACCGGCTGCTCGCGTCGATGGACACGATCGCCTGGGTGCGCAGCTCCTCGGAGTCGAGCTCGCGGGACAGCTCGGCCAGCTTGGTCCGGATCGATTCCGGCGCCTCGTAGGGGATGTAGGCGTACTGCGAGTCGCCCAGCCACTCCTTGACGTCCACGCGGGCGGTGAAGACGGTGCCGTGGTGGCGCTTGGAGTCCTCGACGAACGCGGCGTCCTCGAAGTACTCCGGCCGGATGCCGACCATCACCAGGTCCCGGCCGCCGACGGCCGCGGCCTGGCGCTCGTCGAGCTCGATCACCCCGAACGGGGTGTCCAGCCGGTTGCCCTCGACCTGGGCCGGCAGGAAGTTCATCGGCGGCGACCCGATGAACCCGGCCACGAACAGGTTGACCGGCTGCTCGTAGAGCTCCCGCGGCGAGGCGACCTGCTGGATGATCCCCTTGCGCAGGACGCACACCCGGTCGCCCAGGGTCATCGCCTCGGTCTGGTCGTGGGTGACGTAGACCGTGGTGATGCCCAGCCGGCGCTGCAGCCGGGAGATCTCGGTGCGCATCTGCCCGCGCAGCTTGGCGTCGAGGTTCGACAGCGGCTCGTCGAACAGGAACGCCTCGGCCTGGCGCACGATCGCGCGGCCCATCGCCACCCGCTGGCGCTGGCCGCCGGACAGGTTGGCCGGCTTGCGCTGCAGGTGCTCGTGCAGCTCCAGGACCGAGGCGGCCTCGTTGACCCGGCGCTCGATCTCGTCGTCGGCCATCTTGGACAGCCGCAGCGGGAACGCGATGTTCTCGTAGACCGACAGGTGCGGGTACAGCGCGTAGTTCTGGAACACCATCGACAGGTTGCGGTCGCGGGGGGCCTTGTCGTTGACCCGCTTGCCGCCGATCAGCATGTCGCCGCTGGAGATGTCCTCCAGCCCGACGATCATGCGGAGCAGGGTCGACTTCCCGCAGCCGGACGGCCCGACGAGGATCATGAACTCCCCGTCGGCGATGTTCAGGCTGACGTCGTTCACGGCGGGGAACCCGTCGCCGTACTTCTTGACGATGTTGGTCATCTCCATCGGAGCCATCGGTGCTCTCCTCGTTGCGGCTCGATGGGGTGCGGCGGTGGGCGTCAGCCCTTGACGGCGCCGTTGGTCAGGCCGGCGACGATGCGCCGCTGGAAGAACAGCACGAGCACGATCACCGGGATGGTGACGACCACCGCGGCGGCCGCGATGGCTCCGGTGGGGTCCTCGAACTGCGACGCACCGGAGAACAGACCCAGTGCGGCCGGCACCGGCCGCGCTGCGCTCGTGGAGGTCAGCGAGATCCCGTAGACGAAGTCGTTCCAGGCCAGGAAGAAGGCGATGATCGCGGTGGTGAACACCCCCGGCGCGGCCAGCGGCACGATCACCTTGGTGAACGCCTGCCAGGTGGTGGCCCCGTCGACCTGGGCGGCCTGCTCCATCTCCCAGGGGATCTCCCGGAAGAACGCCGACATCGTCCAGATCGAGATGGGCAGCGTGAGCGACAGGTAGGGGATGATCAGACCGGGCCAGGTGTCGTAGAGGCCGATCTGGCGCCACAGGTTGAACAGCGGCGTCACGATCGAGATCACCGGGAAGATCGCCACGGCCAGCGCGGTGGACAGGATGAGCCGCTTGCCGCGGAAGTCCAGTCGGGCGATGGCGTAGGCGGCGAACATCGCCAGCAGGCAGGACAGGCCGGTGGCGATCAGGCAGATGCCGAAGGAGTTGAGCAGCGCCGGCAGGAACAGCTCGCTGGCGTCCCCGGTGAGGATGAGCGCGTAGTTCTCCCAGGTGGGCACGGTGGGCAGGAACTGGCCGTTGGAGATGTCGGCGGCCGCCTTGAACGACAGCGAGACGATCCACACGATCGGGAAGAGCGCGTAGATGACGATCGCGATGCCCGCGACGATCCACCAGTTGCGTTCGCGCGTAGACATCTACTTGTCCCCCCTCGCCTGCGACAGGTCGACCTTGAAACCCCGGATGAACCCGAACGCGATGATCACGACCGACAGGAACAGCAGCACCGAGACCGCCGAGCCGAGCCCGATCTCCAGCCGGGCGATGGTCTGCCGGTAGGCCAGGAACGACACCGTCTCGGTGCCGTTGGCGCCGGCGGTCATGATGAACACGCTGTCGAACACGCGGAACGCGTCCAGCGTGCGGAACAGCAGGGCCACCATGATCGCGGCCTTCATGTTCGGGATGGTCACCTTCCACATCCGCTGCCACCAGGTGGCGCCGTCGACCTGGGCGGCCTCCTGCAGCACGTCGGGCACCTGGGCGAGCCCGGCGAGCAGCAGCAGCGAGATGAACGGCGTGGTCTTCCAGATCTCGGCAAGGCAGATCACCAGCAGCGAGGTGCCGGTGCCGCCGAACCAGTCGGTGTCCGCCGACACCCCCGGCAGCCAGGCGAACCAGGTGTTGACGAAGCCCGAGGTCAGGTCGAAGGCGAACTGCCAGGCGAACGCGGAGACCACGGTGATGATCGCGTAGGGCAGCAGGATCGCGGCCCGCAGGACCGGCCGCAGCGCCTGCAGCGCCTTGAGCATCACCAGCGCGAGGGCGAAGCCGAGCACCAGCTCCACGGCGACCGTGACGACGGTGATCAGCACGGTGACCCCGAAGGCCTGCCACCACAGCGCGTCGGTGAGCACGACCCAGTAGTTCTCCAGCCCGACGAACGAGCTGTTGCCGGGGTCGGTGAGTCGGTAGGAGAACAGCGAGTCGTAGATGGCCTGGGCGATCGGGTAGGCGGTGACCAGCAGCATCACCGCGAACGCCGGGCCGGCCAGCAGCCAGCCCAACCGCCGCTCGGCGCGGACCCGGTCACTCCCCCGTCCGGTCGGCGCCGGAGCGGCGCCCTCGGTCCCCTGCCCGACTTGCGGGGGCACGGTCGTGGTCACAGCAGTTCCTCCCCGGACAGGACGGCGCGGATGAGTTCGGCTGCCGCCGGCCCGGTCGTGCCGGGCACGACCGCGGTCGGCGGGTGGTAGATGCGCTGGATGCTCCCGGAGACCTCGCTGTAGTACGCGGTCTGCGGACGCGGAGCCGCCTGCTGCAGGGACTGCGCGATGACCGGTGCCATCGGGAACGCGGCGATGACCTCGGGGTCCTCGTACACCGCGAGGCTGGCCGCCGGGTTGCCGTTGGACACGAAGTAGTAGGCCTGGTTCTCCACCGAGGTGATGCACTCGATGGCCTGGTAGGCCAGGTCCGGGTGCGCGCTGTAGGCCCCCACGCCGATGTTGATCCCGCCGTAGGGCGGCGCGCTCGGCTGGTCCGGGTCGACCTGCGGGTAGAGGGCCCAGCCGTAGTCGTCGAGGACCGCCTGGTCCAGGGTTCCGCCCTCGACGCCGCTCTGCGCGCGGGGCCAGACGAACGGCCAGTTGACCATGAACCCGGCGTCGCCCGCCTCGAAGGAGGAGGCGCCCTCGTCCTCGCCCGCGGTGGTGAAGGCCGGGCCCACCACGCCGCTGTCGGCGACCAGGGCCATGACCTCGGTGGCCCGCTCCGACTCCGGGGAGTCCAGTCCGAACTGGACGTCCTCGGGCCGGTCCGCGGTCTCGCTGATCACCGCGCCGCCGGCCGACTCGATCAGGGCGTTCAGCCACACCACGAGCGACTCGGCGCGCCGGCCCTGCGCGGCGATCTGGGTGTTCTGGCTCTGCGCCGCCTCCACCAGCTGGTCCCAGGTGACCGGCCGGCTCATGTCCAGCCCGGCCGCCTCGGCGACCGACTTCTTGTACCAGAGGAGCTGGGTGTTGGCCCAGAACGGGACGGTGACCAGCTGGTCGTTCCAGGTCGCCCCCTCGACCGCGCTCTGCACCACGTCGTCGGTGGACCGTTCGGCCACGTCCGGGGGCACCGGGGCGAGGAAGCCGGCCTGCGCGAACTCGGGGATGTAGGGCGGGTCCAGGCTCATCAGGTCGATCGAGGAGTCGTTCGCGGCGAGCCGCCGGACGAGCTGCTGGCGCTGCTCGGAGGACTCCCGGGGAAGCGTGGAGGTGCTGATGCTGTACCGGCCGGCGGCCGCCTCGGTGCACCGGGCGGCGATCTCCTCCTGCCCGCCGGAGTCGGGGTTGATGTACCAGACGAGGTTCGGTGGGCCCTCCTCCCCCGACCCGCATCCGGCGACGACCATCACCGCCGCGACGATCATCCCGACGCCCGACACGCGGCGCCGACGCTGGTGGCCCATGTCCTGCCTCCTCCTGGTCCGGCGAGCCGGGTGACCGTGGTCGCACCTGCCCGCGGTCGCTCAGTCGTACAGCACGCGACGTCCGGCCGCTCGGCAGAACGATGATCGTCCGACTGGCGCGCTCGGGCGCGCTCCACGGAATCATGGAGTGACTCAGCACACACGGCAACCCACTGCGGACACGGCTCGGCGACGGTTCTCCGGCGGCCCCGTCCCGGGTCCGCGCACGCCGGAACGCCCCACGGGACGGCGCGGGGCGGACGGATCAGGTCAGCGGATCAGGTCAGCGGATCAGGTCGGCGATCAGGTCGACGGATCAGGAGGAGGGGCTGTTGCCGCTGCCCATCGCCAGCTTGGCCAGCAGTTCGCGCGCCTTCTCGGCGTTGCGCGGCTGGCAGAGCACGTCGTAGCGGCCGGCCACCATCTGGCTCGCCGAGGTGAAGTCGCGCCGCCCACGGGTGGCGCCGTAGCCGACCGCGGCGAACACCAGCCCGAACACCACACCGCTGGCCAGGCCGACCAGGATCGGGCCGAAGCCGGTGCCGGTCGGGCTGAACAGCCCCAGCAGCAGACCGACGAACAGGCCGAACCAGGCGCCCGAGGCCGCGCCGGACAGCAGCACCCGGCCCCAGCTGAGCCGGCCGATGACCCGCTCGACCAGCATCAGGTCGACCCCGACGATGGTCACGTCGCGGACCGGGAAGTCCGAGTCGGCCAGGTGGTCGACGGCGCGCTGGGCCTCGGCGTAGGTGGCGTAGGAGCCGACCGGCCACCCGGTGGGCGGGGTGGGCAGGTTGGGCAGGCCGGGCGCGGTGCGCGCGGGCCCGCCGAAGGGGGTGCTCACGGGGGCCTCCTTGTCGTCGTCCTCGATGGGGTCCTCGATGGGGTCCGCGGACCGGATCCTCGGATCGGGTGGGCGGACCGGGAGCACAGCACACCACCCCGGCGCCGCCGGGGCGAGCACACTGCGATCACAACCGTCGTCCGGACAACGCGCGGAGCCCCGCCGGGGTGCCCGCCCCGACGGGGGTCACACCACCCGCGGTACCGGCCGCTCAGCGCGAACGGTACTCCTTCAGCAGGCCCCGGCTGATGATCGTCTTCTGGATCTCGCTGGTGCCCTCGCCGATCAGCAGGAACGGCGCCTCGCGCATCAGCCGCTCGATCTCGTACTCCTTGGAGTAGCCGTAGCCGCCGTGGATCCGGAACGACTCCTGGGTGACCTCCGCGCAGTACTCGCTGGCCAGCAGCTTCGCCATGCCCGACTCGACGTCGAAGCGGGCGCCGGAGTCCTTGAGCCGGGCGGCGTTGACCATCATCAGGTGCGCGGCCTCGACCTTGGTCGCCATCTCGGCCAGCTTGAACGCGATGGCCTGGTGCTCGGCGATCGGCTTGCCGAACGTGCGGCGCTGCTGGGCGTACTCCACGGCCAGCTCGAACGCCCGGATGGAGATCCCGCAGGCGCGCGCGGCCACGTTCACCCGGCCGACCTCGACGCCGTCCATCATCTGGGCGAACCCGCCGCCGCGCTGCCCGCCCAGGATCCGGTCGGCGGGCACCCGGTGGCCGGTGAACACCATCTCGGTGGTGTCCACCCCCTTGTAGCCCATCTTGTCGATCTTGCCGGGGATGGTCAGCCCGGGGGCGACCTCGCCGTAGCCGACCGGCTTCTCGATCAGGAAGCAGGTCAGGTTGCGGTGCGCGCGCTCGGCGCCCTCGTCGGTGCGCACCAGCACCGCGGTCAGGTTCGAGGTGCCGCCGTTGGTCAGCCACATCTTGGCGCCGTCGATGACGAACTCGGCGTCCGCACCCGAGCCGTCCTGCACGGCCCTGGTCGAGATGGCCGCGACGTCGGAGCCGAGGTCGGGCTCGGACATGGAGAACGAACCGCGGGTCTCGCCGAGCGCCATCTGCGGCAGGTAGCGCTGCTTCTGCTCGTCGGTGCCGTGGTGGGTGATCATGTGGGCCACGATGAAGTGGGTGTTGATCACACCGGACACGCTCATCCAGCCGCGCGCGATCTGCTCCACGACCAGGGCGTAGGTCAGCAGCGACTCGCCGAGCCCGCCGAACTCCTCGGGGATGGTGAGCCCGAACAGGCCCATCTCCTTCATCCCGTCGACGATGTCCTGGGGGTAGGCGTCGGCGTGCTCCAGGGCGGTCGCGTGCGGCAGGATCTCCTTGTCCACGAACGTCCGGACGGTGCCGAGGATCTCCTGCTGGATGTCGGTCAGACCGGCGGTCTGGGCGAGGCGGGCCATGGTGCTCCTCCTGCTGAGGCAAGGTTACCGACGAGTATGACCGGGATTCAGTCGGACGGCGCGGTCCACCGGTCGCCGCGGGTCATGCCGGCTGCCCGGCCCTTTCCGGAGATCACCAGCGCCATCTTCCGGCTGGCCTCGTCGATCATCTCGTCGCCGAGCATCGCCGCGCCGCGCTTGCCGCCGGCCTCGGAGGTGAACCAGTCGTAGGCGTCCAGGATGTTCTCGGCGTGGTCGTAGTCGGCCTGCGACGGGGAGAACGTCTCGTTCGCCGCCTCGATCTGGCCCGGGTGCAGCACCCACTTGCCGTCGAAGCCCAGCGCGGCCGCCCGCCCGGCCACCCGCCGGTACCCGTCCACGTCCTTGATCTGCAGGTACGGCCCGTCGATGGCCTGCTTGTCGTGCGCCCGGGCGGCCATCAGGATGCTCATCAGGATGTGGTGGTAGGCGTCCCCCACGTCGTAGCCCGGCGGCTGCTCCCCCACCACCAGCGACTTCATGTTGATCGAGGCCATGAAGTCGGCCGGCCCGAAGATGATCGACTCCACCCGCGGGGAGGCGCTCGCGATGGCGTTGACGTTGATCAGGCCCAGCGCGTTCTCGATCTGCGCCTCGATGCCGATCCGCCCGACCGGGTAGCCCATGGCCTTCTCGATCTGGGTCATCAGCAGGTCCAGCGCGACGATCTGCTCGGCCGTCTGCACCTTGGGCAGCATGATCGCGTCCAGGTTGGCGCCGGCGCCCTCGACGACCTCGGTGACGTCGCGGTAGGTCCACTCGGTGGTCCAGTCGTTGACCCGCACCACCCGCAGCTTGTCGCCCCAGCCGCCCTCGTTCAGCGCCGCCACGATCGTCTTGCGCGCACCCGGCTTGGCCAGCGGCGCGCAGGCGTCCTCCAGGTCCAGGAAGAACTGGTCGACCGGCAGCGTCCGCGCCTTGTCGATGAACTTCTGGTTGGACCCGGGGACCGCCATGCAGGACCGGCGGGCGCGGGTGCGGGTCGTCGTCACGGCGGACTCCTCATCGAGATCGGCACGGGTGGTGATGATGCTGGCACGCACCCGCCGATCGTGGGTCGCCGCGTGATTGGTTTCTCACCCACGCGAGGTGACGCGGGGGTTCCGCGGTCAGGGGCGGGCCAGCAGCTCGCCCCGGGCGAACGCCGCGACACCCCCGCCCACCGCCGTCCGCACCGCGGCGCCACCCTCGGCGTGCACCGTCAGGGCCAGTGTCGACGGGCGTCCCATCTCCGCGCCCTGGGCGACCACGATGCCGGTCTGCCCGTCCGCGGCGAGCACCCCGCGGTCGACCAGGAACACCCCGAGCGCGACCGCGGCCGAGCCGGTCGCCGGGTCCTCGACCACCCCGACCTCGGGGGCGAACATGCGCACGTGCGCCCGGGACCCGGTCCGGTCGAAGGCGACCACGACGACCCCGGGGTGCCCGCCGAGGCCGGCTCCGGCGAGCACCCGGCGCAGCTCGGCCGGGTGCGGCTCGGCCCGGGCCACCGCGTCCGGGCGGACCGGCAGGAACGCGTAGGGCACCCCGGCCGCGGCGGACCCGGGCGGCACCGCCGGGTCGAGGTCGTCCGGGGTCAGCCCCACCGCGCCGGCCAGCGCCGGGCCGTCCAGGGCGGCGCCGACCTCCGGCCGGCCGCCCTCGACCTCCGCGCCGTGCTCGTCCACCCGCACCGGCAGCAGGCCGGCACCGCACTCCTGCACGACGGCCCCGGTGCGGATCAGCCCGGCGCGGGCCAGCACCCACGCCGACCCGACGCTGGGGTGCCCGGCGAAGGGCAGTTCGGCGCCCGGGGTGAAGATGCGCAGCCGGTAGTCGGCGCGCGGCGTGGTCGGCGGCAGCGGGAACGCGGTCTCGGACAGCCCGAACTCGGCCGCGACGGCCTGCATCTGGGCCGTGGACAGGTCGTTCGCGCCGTGCACCACCGCCAGCGGGTTGCCCGCGTAGGCCCGGTCGGTGAACACGTCGACGACGTCGTAGCGCAGCCCGGTCACCGGCCCGAGGCTAGCCAGCCGCCGGGGCGCGGACATCCGGGAATCCGCAACATGATCCACTGCGACCCGGTGACCTAGGCTGCACCGGACCGGGAGAGGAGGTGCGCGATGGGCATCGAGCGGATCTTCGTGGCCCGGCTGGTGGGGCTGGCCGTCTTCGGTCCGGACGGCGAGCGCATCGGCAAGGTCCGCGACCTGGTGGCCACCCTGCGGGTCGACGCCAGTCCGCCGCGGATCATCGGCATCGTGGTCGAGATGGTCACCCGGCGGCGGATCTTCGTACCGATGCTGCGGGTGGCCACCATCGACCCCGGCGCGGTCACCCTGGTCACCGGGTCGGTCAGCCTGCGCGGGTTCACCCAGCGGCCCAACGAGACCCTGATCGTCGGCCAGCTGCTGGACGCCCCGGTGACGCTGGTGGAGACCGGGGAGCAGAACGTGGTCGTCGACGCGGCCATCGAGCCCACCCGCTCGCGCGACTGGGTGATCACCCAGCTGGCCGTGCGGCCCCGCCGGCACGGCTTCTCCCGGCGCGGCCAGGTGCGGGTGGTGGCCTGGCGGGCGGCGACCGGGCTGAGCCTGTCCGACCGGCAGGGCACCGCCGGCCTGCTCAGCGTGTTCGAGACCATGCGCCCCGCCGACGTCGCGTCGGCGCTGTCCGAGCTGCCCGAGAAGCGCCGGCTGGAGGTGGTCGACGCGCTGGACGACGAGCGCCTGGCCGACATCTTCGAGGAGCTCTCCGAGGCCGACCAGCGGGTGCTGCTCGGCCACCTGCACGCCGAGCGGGCCGCCGACGTGCTCGAGGCGATGTCCCCCGACGACGCCGCCGACCTGCTGCACGAGCTGCCCGACGCCGAGTCCGAGTCGCTGCTGGCGCTGATGGAGCCGGGCGGGTCCGAGCCGGTGCGCCGGCTGATGAGCTACTCGTCCAACACCGCCGGCGGGCTGATGACCCCGGAGCCGATCATCCTGCGGCCGGACGCCACCGTGGCCGAGGCGCTGGCCCGCATCCGCAACCCCGACATCCCGCCCGCGCTGGCCAGCATGGTGTTCGTCTGCCGACCGCCCACCGAGACCCCGACCGGACGCTACCTGGGCTGCGCGCACGTCCAGCGGCTGCTCCGGGAGGCGCCGTTCGCGCTGGTCGCCGGCGTGGTGGACAGCGACCTGGCGCGGCTGTCCCCGGACGCCACGCTCGGCGAGGTGACCCGCTACTTCGCCGCCTACAACCTGGTCGCCGGGCCGGTGGTGGACACCGAGGACCACCTGCTCGGCGCGGTCACCGTGGACGACGTGCTGGACCACCTGCTGCCCTCGGACTGGCGCGACCGGCTCACCGACCCCGAGGACCGCAACGGCGAGCAGCCCCGTCCGGACCGGGCCGGCCGGCACACGGAGGTGGCCGATGCCTGAGAACACCACCCACCGCCGGCTCGACCAGCCCCGGCTCGGCGCCGCCCGGTTCGAGCTCGACCCGGACTGGTTCCCGCGGCTGTCCGAGCGGGTCGCCCGGTTCCTGGGAACCGGGCGGTTCCTGGCCATCCAGACCGTGCTGGTGGTGATCTGGATCACGGTGAACCTGGTCGCGGTGTCGCTGCGCTGGGACCCCTACCCGTTCATCCTGCTCAACCTGGCCTTCTCCACCCAGGCCGCGTACGCCGCGCCGCTGATCCTGCTGGCCCAGAACCGGCAGGACGACCGGGACCGGATCTCCCTGGAGGAGGACCGGCTCCGGGCCGAACGGACCAAGGCCGACACCGAGTACCTGGCCCGCGAGCTGGCCGCGCTGCGGATCGCGCTCGGTGAGGTGGCCACCCGCGACTACCTGCGCGGCGAGTTGGACAAGCTGGGCGCACGGCTGGAGTCGGGCGGCGAACCGGCGCCGCGGACGCGGTTCAGTCGGCCAGTCGACGACTGATCCGCTCCAGCGGGGCCAGGTCGTCGCCCAGCGGCTCCACGAAGTGCCGCATCACCCCGCTCAGGTGCGTGCGCGAGGCCGTCCGCAACCGGTTGAGCCCGGCCTCGGTGAGCTCCGCGGCCACCCCGCGCCCGTCCCCGGCGACCGGGCAGCGCGACACCAGCCCGGCCTTCTCCAGCCGGTCGACCAGCCGGGTCACCCCGGACCGGGACAGCAGCACGGCGTCGGCCAGCTCGGTCATCCGCAGCCGCCGCCCGGGGGCCTCCACCAGCTGCACGAGCACGTCGTAGGCGGCCAGCGAGAGCTGCTGCTCGGCCAGCAGCTCGGCCTCCAGGGCCCGGGTGATGGCCGCGTGGGCGCGCAGGAAGGACCGCCAGGAGTCGAGCTGGGCCCGGGACGGCACCGCGCGGCGGTGGGGGGAGCCGGTCGCGTCCGCGGGCGCGGCGGTGTGCGTCACATCATCGGATGCTACGGAGCCGGCTGCCGCGCAACGAGTCCGGACCGCGCGCGGACGTAGCATGGGCGGCGGGACCAGCCCGGTTCGCCCGCTGGCCGCACGCCGGCCCCGGCCCGGCCGCACCGCAGCCCGCCGCACCCCGAAGGCCCCAGGAAGGCACTGATGTCCACCACCGGTCACACCACCACCGTCGAGCAGGCCGTGCGCGCCGCGCTGGCCACCGTCGAGGACCCGGAGATCCACCGGCCGATCACCGACCTGGGCATGGTCAAGAGCGTCGCGGTCTCCCCGGACGGCCGGGCGGAGGTGGCCGTCTACCTGACCGTCGCCGGCTGCCCGATGCGCGAGACCATCACCAACCGGGTCACCGCCGCGGTCTCGGCGGTGCCCGGGATCAGCTCGGTCGGGGTGACCCTGGACGTGATGAGCGACGAGCAGCGCACCGAGCTGCGCCGCAGCCTGCGCGGCGACGCCGCCGAGCCGGTCATCCCGTTCGCCCAGCCCGGCTCGTTGACCAGGGTGTACTGCGTGGCGTCGGGCAAGGGCGGGGTCGGCAAGTCCTCGGTGACGGTCAACCTGGCCGCGGCCATGGCGGCCAGGGGGCTCGCGGTCGGCGTGGTCGACGCCGACATCTACGGCCACTCGGTGCCCCGCATGCTCGGCACGTCCGCCCGGCCCACCAAGGTCGACGACATGATCATGCCGCCGCAGGCGCACGGGGTGAAGGTCATCTCGATCGGCATGTTCACCCCGGGCAACGAGGCCGTGGTGTGGCGCGGGCCGATGCTGCACCGGGCGCTGCAGCAGTTCCTGGCCGACGTGTTCTGGGGCGACCTGGACGTCCTGCTGCTGGACCTGCCCCCGGGCACCGGCGACATCGCGATCTCCACCGCCCAGCTGGTGCCCAACGCCGAGCTGCTGGTGGTCACCACCCCGCAGGCGGCCGCGGCCGAGGTCGCCGAGCGGGCCGGCTCGATCGCCCTGCAGACCCGCCAGCGGCTGGCCGGGGTGGTGGAGAACATGTCCTGGATGGAGCTGCCCGACGGCACCCGGATGGAGGTGTTCGGGTCCGGCGGCGGGCAGACCGTGGCCGACTCGCTGACCCGTGCCCTGGGCGCCCCGGTGCCGCTGCTCGGGCAGATCCCGCTGGAGACCCGGCTGCGCGAGTGCGGCGACGCCGGCACCCCGATCGTGCTGGCCGACCCGGCCAGCGCCAGCGCCGTCGCGCTGTCCGCGGTCGCCGACCGGCTGACCACCCGGGCCCGCGGGCTGGCCGGGATGAGCCTGAACATCACCCCCGTTCGCCGCTGACCCGCCGCCGGGCACGGCGTTACGGTGATCACCGGGTTGATCGCCGTGGCGTCGTCCTCGACGGGAGTGGGGCATGACCGAGCTCGCCGACCTGACCGCCCTCGACCTGCTGGACGGGTACCGCACCGGCCGGTTCTCCCCGGTGGAGGCGACCCGCGCGGTGCTCGACCGGATCCGCACCCGCGACCCGCGACTCAACGCCTACTGCCTGGTCGACGAGGAGGCCGCGAGCGCGTCGGCGGCCGCCGCCGAGCAGCGCTGGCGGCGCGGTGCGCCGCAGGGCCCGCTGGACGGGGTGCCCGTCTCGGTCAAGGACCTGCTGGTGACCGCGGGCTGGCCGACCCGGCGCGGCTCGCGCACCACCGACCCGGACGCCCCCGCCGACGTCGACGCACCGGCGGTGGCCCGGGTCCGCGAGGCCGGCGGCGTGCTGGTCGGCAAGACCACCACGCCGGAGTTCGGCTGGAAGGGCGTCACCGACTCGCCGCTGACCGGGACCACCCACAACCCGTGGGACCCCACCCGCACCCCGGGCGGGTCGTCCGGGGGCAGCGCGGCGGCCGTCGCGGCCGGGATGGGACCGCTCAGCCTGGGCACCGACGGCGGCGGCTCGGTGCGCATCCCGGCGTCCTTCTGCGGGATCACCACGATCAAGCCGACCTACGGCCGGGTGCCGCTGTACCCGGCCAGCCCGTTCGGCACGCTGTCCCACGTCGGGCCGATGACCCGCACGGCGGCCGACGCGGCCCTGCTGCTGGACGTGCTGTCCGGGGCCGACCCGCGCGACCCGTGGGCGCTGGCCCCGCCCGGGCCGGCCGGCCCGCGGCTCGCCGACGGCGTCGCCGGTCTGCGGATCGCGTTCAGTCCGGCGCTCGGTCACGCCCGGGTGGACCCGGAGGTGGCGGCCGCGGTGGCCGCCGCGGTGCAGGTGTTCGCCGACCTCGGCGCAGCCGTCGAGCGGGCGGAGCCCGGCTTCGCCGACCCGCTGGAGGCGTTCCAGGTGCTGTGGTTCGCCGGGGCCGCCGCCGTGCTGGCGCCGCTGCTGGCCCGCCGCGACGAGATCGACCCCGGCCTGGTCCAGGTGGCCGAGCAGGGCGCCCGGCGCAGCGCCGTCGAGTACCTGGACGCGAGCACCGTGCGCACCGAGCTGGGCACCCTGATGGGCGCCTTCCACCGCCGGTTCGACCTGCTGCTCACCCCGACCATGCCGATCGCGGCGTTCGCGGCGGGTACCGAGGCCCCGGTCGAGTGGGCGGGCCGGCGCTGGACGACGTGGACGCCGTTCACCTACCCGTTCAACATGACCCAGCAGCCGGCGGCCAGCGTCCCCTGCGGCACCACCGCCGCCGGCCTGCCGATCGGCCTGCAGATCGTCGGCCCCCGGCACGCCGATGCCGTGGTGCTGACCGCCGCGCACGCCTTCCAGCAGGCCACCACCCACCACCTGCGTCGGGCGTGAGGGTCAGGTGGCGTCGGGGTCGATCGGGGGGCGCTCGTTCTTGGTCAGCGGGACCGGGGCGGGCGCGGCCGGGGGCGGGGCGGGCGTGCTGCCGTTGGTGGGCTTGGTGAGGTTGGGGCCGGGGGCGTAGCCGTTGGGCTTGACCGCGGGTCCGTCGTCGAACAGCGCCCGGGTGGCCGCGGTGCGCGGGTTGAAGTTGCGCAGGCCGCGCAGCTCCTCCAGCGGTTTGCGCAGCTCGTCGAACTCCGGCCCGAGCTCCCCGCGCAGCTGGTCGCGGGCGCCGGTGGCGTACTCGCGGACCTGCCGGATCGAGCGGCCCAGCCAGGCCGCGGCGGACGGCAGGCGCTCCGGACCGAGGATGAACAGACCGGCCACGATCAGGACGAGGACCTCGCCCAAGCCCACGCTGTCGAACACCGGGCCAGCCTACGGCAGTCGGGCGCGCGGTCCCCGGTGCGTCGGCGCTCAGTCCGACGTTAGCACCACCGACAGCGTCAGCGGGCGGCCCTCGCGGATGAGCCCGATCGGCACCGTGTCGCCCGGTTCGCCCTCGCGCACCGCCACCACCAGCTCGTCGGCCCCGGCGATGGACCGCTCGCCGACCCGGACGATGACGTCGCCCTCGACGATCCCGGCCAGCGCCGCCGCCCCGCCCTGCACCACGTTCTGCACCTGGGCGCCGTCGGTGGTGCCGTCGCTGACCGAGCGGGCGTTGACGCCCATCTCGGCGTGCGTGACCGCGCCGGTGCGGATCAGCTCCTCGGCGATCTCCCGGGCGTCGTCGATGGGGATGGCGAAGCCCAGCCCGATCGAGCCGCCCTCGCCCTCGCCCAGGCTGCGGATCGCGGTGTTGATGCCCACCACCGCGCCGGTGGAGTCGACCAGCGGACCGCCGGAGTTGCCCGGGTTGATCGCCGCGTCGGTCTGGATCGCGTCGATCACCGCGTTGGAGTCGGTGCCGGCCGCGTCCAGCCGGACCGGGCGGTTGAGCGCGCTGATGATGCCGTCGGTGACCGTGCCGACCAGGCCCAGCGGCGAACCGATGGCCAGCACGCCGTCGCCCACCGCGAGGTCGGCCGCGGAGCCGATGGTGGCCACCACCGGGTTGGCCACCTCGACCTTCACCACGGCCAGGTCGGTCTTCGGGTCGCGGCCCACGATCTGCGCGGCGCTGCGGGTGCCGTCGTGGAAGATCGCCTCCACCTGGGAGCCGCTGGACTCCGCGGCCGGGGCGATCACGTGGTTGTTGGTCAGCACGTAGCCGGCCGGGTCGATGACCACCCCGGAGCCGGTCCCGCCCTCCTCGCCGACCCGGATCTCGATCGAGACGACCGCGGGCACGGTGCGCGCGGCGATGTCGGCCACCGAGCCCGGCGGGCGCTCCTTGGCCGCGGCCGCCTGGGCGATCGTCGGGTCCGGGGTGGTGAGACTGGCCGCGCCCTCCGCGGTCAGGCGGCCGACCAGTCCGCCGGCCGCGCCGACCAGCAGCGCGAGGACCCCGAGCAGGGCCAGCGCGCGCGGCTCGACGCGCCGGCCGAACAGCAGCTCGCGCAGGCTCAGCCGGGCACCCTCACCGCGCGGGGCCGGCTCGGGGTCGGCGGCACCGACCGCGGGCGGGCCGAGGCCGACCGGGCTCTCCGGGTCGCGCCAGGGGTTGGCGTCCTCGGCGTCCCAGAGCGGGTTGGGGTCGTCGGCTCGAGGTCCGCCGGAACCGTTCGGGGGCCGCTGCAGGGTGGGCACCGCACCGGACGGGCGGCCGAACGCGCTGGTCAGAGCGGGCGGTGGGGGCGCGGCCGCGGGCGGGCGGGCGGGTCGGCCGGACGGGGTGACGAAGCCGCCCTGCACCCCCCGCGGACGGCCGAACACCGACGCGCTGTGCGGGTCGACCTCGGGCCGCTCCACCGGACGGGGGGTGAGCCGGGGCGGCTCACCGGACTCCCACTCCGTCATGATCCCAGCGTGCCCCACCCGCGGTGAAGTCCGCGTAGCCGCTGCTACCAGAGGCCGCGCAGGGCTCCGCGGTCGACGGCGCCGGGCGTCGGGTCGGGGCGGGCGGAGGTGCCCAGCCGCAGCCGGGCCTCGGCCAGACCGGCCGGGCCGGTACCCGAGCCGCCCAGTACCGGCCCGCCGAGCACGCCGCGCTCGACCGAGGGCGCCGGCACCGACGGCGCGGCGGCGGTGATCCCGAAGGCGAGGGCGCCGAGGGCGAGCCCGGACACGGCCACGCCGGTGCCCACCCGCATGCGGCCGGGGCGGTGGCCGGGCACGGTGGACACGGCCGGCACGGTCGACACCGCCGCCAGGCCGGCCGGGCGGTCGACCCGGTCGAGGCCGGCGGGATCGGGATCGGCGGGGTCGACGGCGTGGGCAGCACCACGATCCGGCGTCTGCGGTCCGCGGGGCCGCACGCCCAGGGCCGCCGCAGGCGTCACCGGGCCGGGCCGCGACGCGGCGAGCGACGGGGCCACCGGCGGGGTGCCGACCGGCCGGCGACGGCGCGGGGCCGGCTCGGGCCGGGACCGGCAGACGATCTGGCCGTCCCGGTCGACCGCGAGGTCGGCCGGCGGCGCGGGCAGGTCGGTCTGCTGCGGGATGGAGCGCAGCGAGCTCAGCAGCGAGGACGGCAGCGGGGGGCCCGCCGCGGTGCGCAGCGCCACCCGGGCCTGGGTCTGGGCGACCACCTGGGCGGCGCACTCCCGGCAGCGGGCGGCGTGCCGGGTGGCCCGGCCTCGGGGACCGGGGTCGAGCTCGTCGTCGACGAAGGCGACCACGGCCTCCGGGCTGAGGTGGTCCTCACCCCAGTCCGGAGCGGTCACCGAGATCCGCCAGCGCCCATCGCTCACCCGGAGACCTCCTCCAACGCCGTCGCTTCCGCGGCCTGCGCCGCGGCCGCCCGGTGTCGCTCCAGGGCTGCGCGCAGCGCCGCCCGGCCGCGGTGGATCCTGCTCCGCACGGTACCCAGCTTCACCCCGAGCGTCGCCCCGATCTCCTCGTAGGACAGCCCCTCCACGTCGCACAGCACGACCGCGGCGCGGAACTCCGGCGGCAGTTCGTCGAGCGCGGCCTGCAGGGCCGGGTCCAGGTGGGTGTCGGAGAAGACCTGCTCGGGCTCCGGGCCCAGCCCGGGGATGCGGTCGGAGTCGTCCGGCAGCGCCTCCATCCGGATCCGGGAGCGGCGGCGGACCATGTCCAGGAACAGGTTCGTGGTGATCCGGTGCAGCCAGCCCTCGAAGGTGCCGGGCCGGTAGGAGGCCAGCGAGCGGAACACCCGGACGAACGTCTCCTGGGTGAGGTCCTCGGCGTCGTGCGGGTTGCCGGTCAGCCGGTAGGCGAGCCGGTAGACCCGGTCGGCGTGCTCCCGGACGACCTCGTCCCAGCTCGGCGGCGTCCAGTCGGCGTCGTCGCCGGGCAGCACGACACCGCTCGGCGCCGTGACGGGGCCCTCGATCATCTGGGGTCGCACCTCCTGCAGCGGGTCGTGCCATCCGCCGAACGAAGGACCGACGTGGGATGTTCCCGACCCTCCACCGGTCGACGACCCCGACCGATGTGCACCACGGTGCCGCATCCCGGTGAAGGACGGGTGAGAACGGTCTGAGAGGAACCTGTGAACCGCGGCCCGGCAGGTTGCCCGGGCCGCCGGCGGATCGCGCAGTAGCCTCTCGACCATGACCGGCCATCCGGACGGGCCCGTGGACCCGTGGTCGCTGCGCGCGCACGCCGACGACTACCTCGTCGAGGACGAGGTGGTCGCCGCCGCGCGCACCGCCGCCGACGCGCTGGGCTGCGTCCCGGTCGACCCGGGCGCCGGCGCCGGCCTGCGGTTCCTGGCCGCCACGATCGCCGCCCGGGCGGTGGTGGAGATCGGCACCGGGACCGGGGTGAGCGGGCTCTGGCTGCTCCGCGGGATGAGCCCGGACGGCGTGCTGACCTCGATCGACATCGACCCGGAGAACCTGCGCACCGCGCGCACCGCGTTCACCGCGGCCGGGCACGGGCCGTCCCGGCTGCGGCTGATCAACGGGATGGGCCTGGAGGTGCTCCCCCGGCTCACCGACGGCGGCTACGACCTGGTGTTCGTCGACGCCGAGCCGGACGACCACCCGCGCTACCTGGAGGAGGCGGTCCGGCTGCTGCGGGTGGGCGGGATCGTCGTGCTCGACGACGCCGTGGTCACCGGCCCGGCCGCGGCCGACGGGCCGGGACCGGTCGAGTTGCGCGAGGCGGCCGGCCAGGCGCGCACCGACGACCGGCTGGTGCCGGTGCTGCTGCCGTTGGGCAACGGCCTGCTGGCCGCGGTGAAGACCGCCGGCTGAGAGATCACCCGTTCAGGGGGGCCGGACCGCTCCCCCGTTCGGCGCGGTGCCGTCGGCGGGCCGGGTAATCGGAGGGCTGTGTCGTCCGCGGGCCGGGCAGCTCAGAGGGCCGTGACGCCCTTGCCGAGCACCACGACGCCACCCTGGCTGACCATGTAGCGGGCGCGGTCCATCCCGAGGTCCACCCCGACCAGCGCCCCGTCGGGCACCACCACGTTCTTGTCCAGGATCGCGCCGCGCACCACCGCGCCCCGCCCGACCCGGACGCCGGGCAGCACCACCGAGTCCGAGACCTCGGCCCCGGCCGCGATCCGCACGTTCGGGCTGATCACCGACCGGCGCACGATGGCCCCGGAGATGATCGTGCCGGCGCCGACGATGGAGTCCTGGGCGATGCCGCCCTCGACGAACTTGGCCGGCGGCAACGGCGCGGACGCGGTGCGGATCGGCCAGCGCTCGTTGTACAGGTTGAAGATCGGGTGCACCGACACCAGGTCGGTGTGCGCCTCGTAGTAGGCGTCCACGGTGCCGACGTCGCGCCAGTAGCCGGCGTCCCGGTCGGTCGCCCCGGGCACCACGTTGTCGGCGAAGTCGTACACGTACGCGTCACCCTCGCGGACCAGCCGCGGGATGATGTCGCCGCCCATGTCGTGGTCGGAGTCGTCGTCCTCGGCGTCCGCGCGCAGCGCGTCCAGCAGCGTCTCGGTGGTGAAGACGTAGTTGCCCATCGAGGCGAACGTGACGTCCGGGTCGTCCGGCGTGCCGGGCGGGTCCGACGGCTTCTCCAGGAAGTCGACGATGTGCCCGGACTCGTCGGAGTTGATCACTCCGAACGCCTTGGCCTCGGCGCGCGGCACCCGGATCCCGGCCACCGTGACCCCGGCGCCGCTCTCGATGTGCCGGTCCAGCATCTGGCCCGGGTCCATCCGGTAGACGTGGTCGGCGCCGAACACCGCGATGTAGTCCGGGCGCTCGTCGTACACCAGGTTCAGGCTCTGGAAGATCGCGTCGGCGCTGCCGGTGTACCAGCGGCGGCCGAGCCGCTGCTGGGCCGGGACCGTGGTGATGTACTGGCCGAGCACGCTGGACAGCCGCCAGGTGGTGGAGATGTGCCGGTCCAGGGAGTGCGACTTGTACTGGGTCAGCACGCAGATCCGGTGCAGCCCGGCGTTGACCAGGTTGGACAGCACGAAGTCGATGAGCCGGTAGTTGCCGCCGAAGGGCACCGCGGGCTTGGCCCGGTCGGCGGTCAGCGGCCACAGCCGCTTGCCCTCACCACCGGCGAGCACGATGCCCAGGACGTTGGCGGAGAAACCGCGCGAGGCGGGCGAGATCCCGGCGCTCGTCATGAGCACCGTCCGATCAGGGCCGCTCCGGTGGTCGTGGAGCCCGGGCCGGTCGGCGGAGTCGTCACCCGGCCGACCCTAGTGCGCGGAGCAGCCGACCGGCCACACGGAACCGGTGTCCGATCCGGCGAACCCCACGGGCAACCACCCCGATGACGGCCCTCGGCACGACGGCCGAGCGGCTACCGTCCCGGGGGTGCGCATCGGACTGCTCACCCGAGAGTTCCCCCCGGATGTCTACGGCGGGGCGGGGGTGCACGTCGAGCACTTGGTCCCGGCACTGACCGAGCTGACCGAGGTGGAGGTGCACTGCTTCGGCGAGCCGCGGCCCGACGTCGGCGGGGCCGCGGTGCACGCCCACCGCACGCCGGACGAGCTGGCCGGGGCGAACGCGGCGCTGCAGACCCTCGGCGTCGACCTGTCGATGGTCGCCGCGCTGGGCGGGCTCGACCTGGCGCACTCGCACACCTGGTACGCCAACATGGCCGGGCACCTGGCCAAGGTCCTGCACGGCATCCCGCACGTGGTGACGGCGCACTCGCTGGAGCCGCGCCGGCCGTGGAAGGCCGAGCAGCTCGGCGGCGGCTACCGGCTCTCCTCCTGGGTGGAGCGCACCGCGTACGAGCACGCCGACGCGGTGATCGCGGTGAGCGAGGGCATGCGCCGCGACGTGCTGGACTGCTACCCGGCGCTGGACCCGGCCCGGGTGCACGTGGTGCACAACGGCATCGACACCGGCTTCTACCACCCCGACCCGGGCCGGGACGCGGTCCGCTCGGCCGGGGTCGACCCGGACCGGCCCAGCGTGGTGTTCGTCGGCCGGATCACCCGGCAGAAGGGCCTCGGGCACCTGGTGGCCGCGGCCCACGACATCGACCCGGCCGCCCAGATCGTGCTGTGCGCGGGCGCCCCGGACACCCCGGAGATCGCCGCGGAGACCGCGGCGGCGGTGGCCGAGCTGAGCGCGGCCCGGCCGGGCGTGGTGTGGGTGCGCCGGATGCTGCCCACCGCGGAGATCCGCCAGCTGCTCTCCGCGGCCACGGTGTTCGTCTGCCCGTCGGTGTACGAGCCGCTGGGCATCGTCAACCTGGAGGCCATGGCCTGCGGCACCGCGGTGGTGGCCTCCGACGTCGGCGGCATCCCGGAGGTGGTGGCCGACGGGGAGACCGGCCTGCTCGTGCACTACGACGCGCACGCCGAGGCCGAGTTCCGGTCCGGCCTGGCGAGCGCGGTCAACACCCTGCTCGCCGACCCGGCCCGGGCCGCGGCGATGGGTGCCACCGGTCGGGCCCGCGCGGAACGGGACTTCGCCTGGCCGCAGGCCGCCGCCCGGACCGTCGAGATCTACCGCTCGTGCGTGGAGGTCCAGGCCCCGGCGTGAACTCTCACGCCCGACCCTTGGCGCGGGCGCGGTGGGCGGCGACGGCCGACCGGTTCGCGCACGCGCTGGAGCAGTAGCGGCGGGCGGCGTTGCGGGAGGTGTCGGCGAACACCCGCAGGCAGCCCTCGGCCGCGCACCTCCCGTGCCGGTCGGTGCCGTACTCGGAGACCAGCATCGCCAGCGCGAACGCCGTGGTGGACCGCACCCGCTCGACCAGTCCGGCCTCCGGCGGGGAGTAGTGCAGGTGCCACGGCCGGCCGTCGTGGCCCGACAGGTGCGGCTCCACCCGGACGTCGGCCAGCAGCGCGTTGACCGCGGCTGCGGCGGCGTCCAGGTCCTCGGCGTCGAACACGGTGCGCAGCCTGCGCGCCCACGCCCGCAGCGGCGGCTCCACCGCGGCCGGCTCGCGCGCGGCGAGGTAGCCGTGGGCCTGCAGCGCCACGCGCATCCGGTCCGCGGCCGCTGGCGCGTCGTCGGCGGCGGCACCGCGCGCCGGGGTGATCGCGTTCACCAACTCGACGGCGGCCCCGAGGGCATCGCTGCGGTAACCGATGAAGTCCATTGGGGCATTACTCCGAGGCGTCCGGCGTGTAAGATGTGAAGCGTGAACACAGCTTACCGGGAGGAGAGCGCGCGCCCGCGTTGCGCGCGTTGCGAGTGGCCGATCGACGAGGCGCGGGTGCTGTCCACGCACCACACGTCGGAGGGCTGGGTGCGCTACCGACGCTGCCCGTGCGGGTCGGTCGCGATCGAACTCGTCCACCTCGACAGCCGCGAACCCCTGCACGCCGAAGCCCTGGCCTGATCCCCGGCCTGATCCCTGCCTGATCCCCGGCCGGCCGGCCCGGGAAGCACGAACGGCACCTCTGCACGATGACCATGCAGAAGTGCCGTTCGCAGGATGCCGGCCCGCGACGTCGCGGAGGGGGTGGGGTGGGCCGTCAGCCGGCCGCGGCCTTGAGGGCGTCGCCCAGGTCGCCGGCCTCCTCGGCCGACATCTCGACCACCAGTCGGCCACCGCCCTCGAGGGGAACGCGCATCACGATGCCCCGACCCTCCTTGGTCACCTCCAGGGGACCGTCACCGGTCCGGGGCTTCATCGCCGCCATCTCCTGCCTCCTCTGTCGTCGTTGCAGGGTGCCGCAACGCGGGGAGAGCGCGCGGCGGGATGCTGCGAACATCTTTCCCCATCGGCCCGACGCGAGCGAAGCGGGAGCGATCAACTCGCCGGAGCGTTCACCCTGTGCGACTACGGCGTCGCTGCCCGCCAGCACCCCTGGACGTGGTCGTCGACCAGTCCACAGGCCTGCATGAGCGCGTAGCACGTCGTCGGGCCGACGAACCGGAACCCGCGGCGCTTGAGCTCGCGGGCCATCGCGGTGGACTCCGCGGTCGTCGCCGGCACCTCGGTCAGGTCCACCGGCCGCCGGCGCGCGGTCGCGTCCGGGGCGAACGACCAGAGCAGCTCGTCGAGCGGCACGTCGAGGTCCAGCACCCGACCGGCGTTGTGGATCGTCGCCTCGATCTTGGCGCGGTTGCGCACGATGCCGGCGTCGGCGAGCAGCCGGGCGACGTCGGCCGGCCCGAAGGCGGCGACCGCCGCCGGGTCGAACCCGGCGAACCCGGCCCGGAACGCGGCCCGCTTGCGCAGGATCACCAGCCAGGACAGCCCGGACTGGAAGGCCTCCAGGCTGACCCGCTCGAACATCGGCGCGACCCCGCGCAGCGGGTGGCCCCACTCGTCGTCGTGGTAGGCGACGTACTCCGGGGCACTGCCGACCCACCCGCAGCGGGCCAGCCCGACCCCGCGTCCAGCCCCGTGGTCAGGCACGACCGACCCGGTGCGCCGCGGCGCAGCGGCGCGCCAGCCGGTCCAGCGACACCCGCACGCCGAGCCGGAACAGCGGGCGCACCACCGGCCAGCCCAGCCGGCCCAGCACCCCCAGCGGCAGCTCCAGCAGCTCGGTCCAGACGATCTGGGAGCGCTGCGGGCCCAGTTCGACCACCTCGAACACCCCGGCCCCACGGACGATCTTCCCGGTGTGCTGCACCACGCAGCGCCGCGGCGGGTCCCACTCGACCAGCTCCATGGTGTCCGGGATGCCGATCGGGCCCACCCCGGTGACCGCGTGCAGGCGGGCCCCGGCGTGCCGGCCCGCTCCCCCGCCGATCACCCGGACGGTGGTGCCGAGCATCCACTCGCCCTGGGCCGGCCAGTCGGTCAGGGTCTGCCAGGACGTCCCCGCCGGGGCGTCGACGTCCACGGCCACGGTGAGCTCGGTGCGCCGGTTCACGGCTGTCCCTCCTCCGCCGGGCTGTGCCGGCCGTTCCCGCCCGGGCCGGCCGTCTCGACGGCCCGCCCGGCCTCCAGCTGCGCCAACCGGGCCAGCAGGTGCTCGCGCTCGGTCGCGCCGCGGTCCAGCTCGTCGGCCAGCCGGCCGAGCGCCCAGTCCACCTCGTCCATCCGGTAGCCGCGCACCGCCTGCTGGAACCGCAGTCCGCGCACGTCGGCACCGGACACCTCGCCGGGTGGCAGCCGGGTCGGGGTGGCCCCCGGAGGCAGCGGGGCGAGCTCCTCGCCGCGCCCGAACACCAGCGCGGCCAGCCCGAACACCACCGCGGCCACCGCGGCCACGACCAGCAGGTAGATCAGTGCCGTGCCCACGGTGACCATCTCACCACGAGCCGCACGGTTCAGCGCACCAGCACCTCGCGCATCGGCGGGCGCTCGGCCGTGGCGACGGAGGTCGAGTTCGGCAGCCACTCGCCGTCCACCTGGAGGAACTGGACCAGGTCGCCACCGGCGTCGGGCACGCCGCAGCGGGCCAGCGCGGCGGCCAGGATCTGCCGGGCCATCGCGCCGAGCTGCACCAGCGACCGGTTGCGGTGCTTGCGCACGCCCAGGTTCACCTGGGCCAGGCCGTCCATGCCGAGCGCGGTGTAGGTGTCGAGCAGCAGCCCGATCTCCACCCCGTAGCCGGACGCGAACGGCAGCGACTCCAGCAGCTCGCGGGTGCCGGCGTACTCGCCGCCCAGCGGCTGCACGATCCCGGCCAGCTCCGGGCGCAGCGCCGCCAGCAGCGGGCGGACCAGCAGCTCGGTGACCCGACCGCCACCGGTGTCGGCCTGGGTGGTCTCCAGCCGCAGCGGGCGCCGGTAGAAGCCCTTGACCAACCCGACACCGGGCTCGGTGAGCAGCGGGCCGAGCAGCGCCGGCACGAACCCGGGGTCGAAGTCGACCAGGTCGGAGTCCAGGTAGCAGACCACGTCGCCGGTGGTGGCGGCCAGCGACCGCCACAGCACCTCGCCCTTGCCGGGGCGCGGCTCCAGGTGCGCGACGACCTCGGTGCGCAGCACCACCCGGGCGCCGGCCGCAGCGGCCAGCTCCACCGTGCGGTCGGTCGACCCGGAGTCCATCACCACCAGCTCGTCGACCAGCGGGGCCGGGCCGCGGGTCAGCGGGACGATGGCCGCCACGATCGCCCCGACCGTCGCCTCCTCGTCCAGCGCCGGCAGCACCACCGACACCCGTCGGCCGGCCTTGGCCGCCACCAGCTCTCCGACCGTCCACCGCGGCTCCTGCCAGGTGCGGCGGGCGAACCATTCCTCGGTGCTGGCGTCCATCGGCTCTCCTGGCTGCTGCGGGGTCGGGGGGACGGCCACGCTGCCGGTGAGCGGTCAGGCCAGCGCCCGGACCGTCCGGGCAGGAGGACGGGTA
>DASQMQ010000338.1:0-1722 GCA_035645455.1 Pseudonocardia sp. | reverse complement strand
TCCGAGCACGTCGCCCCGCCGGACGGGGAGAGCTTCGCCGCGGTCGCCGAGCGGGTGGACGCCGAGCGGGCCGCCATCGTCGACGAGTTCCCCGGCGCCACGGTGATCGTGGTCAGCCACGTCACGCCGATCAAGCTGCTGCTGCGCAGCGCCCTGCAGGGCGGGCCGGGGATCCTCTACCGGCTGCACCTGGACCTGGCCTCGCTGAGCGAGGTGACGTTCTACCCGGACGGCGGGGCGAGCGTGCGGCTGGTGAACGACACCAGCCACTTCCCGGTCGCGGTCTGCTGAGCGCCTGCCCGGCGGCTTCAGGTGACCAGCAGGGTGATCCCGACCGCGAGCCCGAGCACCACGACCACCCAGCGGAGCACGTTCTCCGGCAGCCGGCGGGCCAGCCGGGCGCCGAGGAACCCGCCGACCAGGGTGGTCGGCGCCAGCAGGGCGACCGCCAGCCAGTCCACCGGGGCCCCGATCGCGAAGATCACCACCGTCACCGTCGCGATGACCAGCGACAGCAGGCCCTTCAACGCGTTCAGCCGGACGAGCGTGTCGTTCGCGCACAGCGACAGCGTGGCGATCAGGATGACCCCGAGCGCACCGCCGAAGTAGCCGCCGTAGACGGCGGCGAGGAACACCGCGGGCAGCAGCGCGGCCGACCGGTCCGGCGCCCCCGGCTCCGGCGCCCCGATCCACTTCTTGATCCGGGGTTGCAGCGCCATCAGGGCGCTGGCCAGCAGCACCAGCGCCGGCACCACCGCGTCGAAGACCGCGGCCGGCAGGACGAGCAGCAGCACGCACCCCACCGCCGACCCCACCACCGCCACCGCCGAGGTGAGCAGGATGCGCCGGCGCTGGCCGCGCAGGTCCTGCCGGGCGCCGATGACGATCCCGACGTACCCGGGCCACTGCGCGACCGAGTTGGTGACGTTGGCCGCCAGCGGCGGGAACCCGACCGCCAGCAGCGCCGGGAACACCAGCAACGACCCGCCCCCGGCCACCGCGTTGACCCCGCCCGCGAACAGGCCGGCGACCAGCAGGAACACCAGCGACCATGGGGAGGCGTCGATCACCACCGCACGCTATCCCGGCCGTCCTCCACCCGCCCCTCGCGTACCCCCCCGACCCTCCGGCAGGGGTACCGGGCGGCCCCGGGGCTAGGCTTGCGGTGCGGACGAGTTGGCCGGGCGGCCGCGTCGGTGGTCCTCCGGGATCGCCGCCGAGGAAAGTCCGGACTCCGCAGGGCAGGGTGGTTGTCAACGGCAACCCGGGGCGACCCGCGGGACAGTGCCACAGAGAACAGACCGCCACGGGGTCCCCGGATCCCGCGGTAAGGGTGAAACGGTGGTGTAAGAGACCACCAGCACCCCGGGTGACCGGGGTGGCTCGGTAAACCCCACCCGGAGCAAGACCAAGAGGCAGGTGTCGCGAGGCACCGGCTGCGCAGGCGTTCGAGGGCGGCCCGTCCGAGCCTGCGGGTAGGTCGCAAGAACCCGTCGGTGACGGCGGGTCGAGATGGATGGTCGCCGAACGGAAGGCCGCGAGGCCTCCGGGAACAGGATCCGGCTTACAGGCCAGCTCGTCCGCCCCAAGCCTGTGAGCAGCGGAAACGGTCAGTGGTCGTCACGGGGCACCAGGAGTCCTGCCAAGCGCGGTAGGGACGGGCTTCCGGGGCAGGGCGGCGGGTCACGAAGTGCGTGCGGGGTGCCGGTAGTTGTCAAGTCA
>DASQMQ010000337.1:0-3704 GCA_035645455.1 Pseudonocardia sp. | reverse complement strand
CTTGATGTTCGCCACTTGATGACCTCCCCTACGGGTGCGTGCTTCGCCTACGTGATCTGGGTGACGGCCGGGGGCGCTCCGTCGTCGCGGGTGCCGGAGCGCCTCGTCTCGCCGTTCGTTGGCACTCTACCCATGAGAGTGCCAACGGCTCAACGCGCCTCCCCGTTTCCGGCCGGCCCCCAGTCCCGGGTGCCGGCCGGCGGCCCGGCGCTACCGCCGTCGGCACGGCGATGATCGGACCGAGCGACCCGGAGGTGGCCCGGCTGCGCCTGGGGCCACCGTGGCCGGCCGGCACCTGACGGCTACCGGGCGGTGGTGCGGGCGCGGTCGAGGGCGTCCAGGAGCAGGTCGAGGCCGAACTCGAACTCGGCCGCGTGGTCGTAGCCGGGCTGCAGGATGTGCTCGACGGCCATCTCGGCCAGGTACGGGTGGTCCTCCGGGCGGAGCCCCGCCACGATCGAGCCGGTCAGCTCGGCCAGCTCGCCGGGGGTGTCGAACGGCAGCGCGGCCTCCTGCACCGCGAACCCGTAGATGTAGCTGTCCAGCAGCGAGAACGCGTGCGCGGCGAGCGCGACGGAGAAGCCGCCGCGGCGCAGACTGCCGATCACCGCATCGAGGTTGTGCAGCAACGCCGGGGTGGGGCCGCTGCGGTTGAGCACCACCGTCGCCCACGGGTGCCGGGCCAGCGCGACCCGGGCGGACACCGCGCGCCGGCGCATCGCCTCCCGCCAGCCGACGTCCCCGGTCGGCAGCTCGAACTCCGCCAGCACCAGCCCGGCGATGCCGTCGAGCACGTCGTCCTTGCCGGCCACGTGCCTGTAGAGCGACATCGCCTCCACCCCGAGCTGCTGGCCCAGCCGGCGCATGGTCAGCGCCTCGATGCCGTGCCGGTCGGCGAGCTCGACGGCGGCCCGGAGCACTCGCTCCCGGCTCAGCGGGGCCCGCCGCCGCCGAGCGTCGTCCGTGGTCGCCATCCGCACCTCCGTCGTCGCGGCCGTTGACAAGCTTACTAAGTAACCTTAGCTTACTTAGTAAGCCACCCCGGGAGGGACCATGGAGATCACCCGCGCAACCACGATGAAGGCCGCCGTCCACCGCGAGTACGGCCCGCCGGACGTGCTCCGGTTCGAGGACGTCCGCACGCCCACCATCGGTGACGACGGCGTGCTGGTCCGGGTCCGAGCGGCCGGCGTGGACCCGGGGGTCTGGCTGTTCCTGGTCGGCGAGCCGCGCGTCCTGCGCATCGCCGCCGGGCTGGGCCGGCCGAAGAACCCGGTGCCGGGCCGCGCGCTGGCCGGCCGGGTCGAGGCCGTCGGGGCGGCGGTGACCCGGTTCCGCCCGGGCGACGAGGTCTACGGCGAGCTGCCGGCCGGGGCCTACGCCGAGTACGCCGCCGCGCCCGAGGAGCTGCTGGCGATCAAGCCGGCGGGGCTGTCGTTCGAGCAGGCCGCGGCCGTCCCGCTGTCGGGCACGGCCGCCCTGCAGTGCCTGCGCGACGCCGGCCGGCTGCGGCCCGGGATGCACGTGCTGGTCAACGGGGCCGCGGGCGGGGTCGGGACGTTCGCCGTGCAGATCGCCAAGGCCCTCGGGGCCCGGGTCACCGCGGTGTGCGCGCCGGACGGCGCCGAACTGGTCGGCTCGCTCGGCGCCGACCACGTCGTCGACTACACCCGCGACGACTTCACCGCCGCGGACACCCGCTACGACGTCCTGCTCGACCTGGTCGGCAACCACCAGGTGGCGGCCTGCCGCCGGGTGCTGGCCCCGCACGGACGGCTGGTGCTCTCCGCCGGCCCGCCGGCCCCGACCGTCCGCCGGACGCTGGTCGCGCTGCTGAGCTACCCGTTCCTCCGCCGGAAGATCGTCCCGGGCATCACCCGGACCAGCGCCGCGGACCTCGACCAGCTGACCGAGCTCATCGGGTCCGGCGCGGTGACCCCGGTCCTGGACCGGACCTACCCGCTGGCGCAGGTCGCCGACGCGCTGCGGCGGCAGGGCGCGGGGCATGCGCGCGGCAAGACCGTCCTCACCATGTCGTGAGCGGGTTTCCTGCCCATGGGCAGGAAACTCGCTCACGACCCGACGAGGACCTCGGTGACCGGCATCTGCGAATCCGCGGGCAGGTCCAGCGGGGAGCCGGGGGCGCCGGCCGCGGCGAGGTGGGCGCCGAGCGCGGCGACCATCGCGCCGTTGTCGGTGCACAGGCCCGGCCGGGGCACCCGCAGCCGGATGCCGGCCGCGTCGCAGCGCTCCTGGGCCAGCGCGCGCAGCCGGGAGTTGGCCGCGACACCGCCGCCGAGCAGCAGGGTGTCCATCCCGCGCTCCCGGGCCGCCCGCACCGCCTTCGCGGTGAGCACGTCGGTCACCGCCTCCTGGAAGGAGGCCGCCACGTCGGCCACCGGCACCGGGGTCCCGGCCCGGGCCAGCGCCTCGACGTGCCGGGCCACCGCGGTCTTCAGCCCGGAGAAGGAGAAGTCGAACGGGGCGTCGCGGGGCCCGGTGAGCCCGCGCGGGAACGCGATCGCGGCCGGGTCGCCGTCGCGGGCCACCCGGTCGATGTGCGGGCCGCCCGGGAACGGCAGCCCGAGCAGCCGGGCCACCTTGTCGAACGCCTCGCCGGCGGCGTCGTCGATGGTGGCGCCGAGCGGGGTCACCGGGCCGGCCAGGTCGGGCACGTCGAGCAGGCTGGAGTGCCCGCCGGAGACCAGCAGGGCCAGGCACGGCGGCAGCGGCCCGTGCTGCAGGGTGTCCACCGCGACGTGCGCGGCCAGGTGGTTCACCCCGTAGAGCGGGACGTCCCAGGCCGCGGCGTAGGCCTTGGCCGCGGCCACCCCGACCAGCAGCGCGCCGGTCAGCCCCGGCCCGGCGGTCACCGCGACCGCGTCGACGTCGCGACCGGCGATCCCGGCGGTGGCCAGCGCCCGGTGCACGGCCGGCACCATCGCCTGCAGGTGCGCCCGCGAGGCCACCTCGGGCACCACCCCGCCGAACCGGGCGTGCTCCTCGACGCTGGAGGCGACCTCGTTGGCCAGCAGCGTGGCCGTGCCCGCCGCCGCCCGGACGATCCCGACCCCGGTCTCGTCGCAGGACGTCTCGATCCCCAGCACGATCACGTTCTCGGCTCCCTGCGCATGGTGTGGGCGTCGGCCCCGCTGGCCGGGTAGTAGCGCTTCCGCAGGCCGATCACGGTGAACCCCTCGGACTCGTACAGCGCGCGGGCGGCGTCGTTGTCGGTGCGGACCTCCAGGAACACCGTCGCGCCCGCGCCGTCGGCCACCGCGAGCAGCCCGCGCAGCAGCTCGCGGCCGATCCCGCGGCCGCGGTGCGGCGGCGCCACCGCGATCGTGTGCACCTCGGCCTCCGGACACGGCGGCGGGGCGACGACCGCCAGCCCGGCGTAGCCGACCAGCCGGTCGCCGTCGCGGGCCGCCAGGTAGTGGTGGCCGGAACCGACGGCGTCCCGGAACGCCCGCTCGCTCCACGGGTCGTCGCCGGCGAACATCTCGCCGTCCAGCTCGGCGCAGGCCGCGGCGTCGGACTCGCGCAGCGCGTCGATCACCAGGGCGGTCACCGGGCGACCGCCGGCCCGGTCACCGCCTTGCCCGGGCCCGGCGGGACGGCGTCGGGCCGGCGCAGGTACAGCGGCTCCAGCGGGGCGGGCGGGTGCCCGGCGCGCAGCGCCGCGGCAGCCACCGCCACCAGCC
>DASQMQ010000336.1:0-2295 GCA_035645455.1 Pseudonocardia sp. | reverse complement strand
AGCTCACCCGCTACCTCGAGCTGATGAACCGCGACCCGCTGCTGGCGCCGGTGCGCGGGGTGTTCGCCGCGCAGCAGATCAAGCCGCAGGCCCGGACGCTGGCCGAGGACCGTGGTATCCGCTGCTGCGTGGTGGACTACGACGCCCTGCGCGGCACCGAGTCCACCGACCTCCGCCTGTTCTGACCCCCAACCCCGTCGAGAACGAAGCTGCTGTGATCAACAGGCCCTGTCGATCACGACAACTTCGTTCTCGACGGTCGAGCGGGTCACAGCGGGGCCGGTGGCGGGGGGTGGGGATGCGAGGATGACCGCGGCGTATCCCCAACGGCGGAGGAGGGCGCATGGCGCGCGAGTTCCGGACGGTCGGCGTGGTCGGACTGGGCACGATGGGCGCGGGCATCGTCGAGGTGTTCGCCCGCAACGGCCTGCACGTGGTCGCGGCCGAGACCGACGACGCGGCCGTGCAGCGCGGGCGGGCCCACCTGGAGACCTCCACCAACCGCGCGGTCGAGCGCGGCAAGCTGACCGCCGAGGGCGCCGCCGAGCTGCTCGGCCGGATCACCACCACGACCTCGTTGAGCGACCTGGCCGACGTCGACCTGGTGATCGAGGCGGTGCCGGAGAGCCTGGAGCTCAAGGCCGAGGTGTTCGCCGCGCTGGACAAGGTCTGCCGGCCCGAGGTGATCCTGGCGTCGAACACCTCCTCGCTGTCGGTCACCGAGCTGTCCGTGCGCACCGGGCGCCCGGGCCGGGTGGTCGGCATGCACTTCTTCAACCCGGCGCCGGTGCAGAAGCTGGTCGAACTGGTCCGCACGGTGGTCACCGAGCAGGACGTGATCGACGACCTGCAGGCCTTCGCGGCCACCCTGGACAAGGTCCCGGTGGTGATCGGCGACCGGGCCGGGTTCATCGCCAACGCGCTGCTGTTCGGCTACCTCAACCACGCCGCGCGGATGTTCGAGTCGCGCTACGCCAGCCGCGAGGACCTGGACGCGGCCATGCGCTACGGCTGCGGCTACCCGATGGGCCCGCTGGCCCTGCTCGACCTGATCGGGCTGGACACCAGCTACGAGATCCTGGACACGATGTACCGGCAGTCGCGCAACCTGGCGCACGCGCCGGCCCCGGTGCTCAAGCAGATGATCACTGCCGGGCTGCTCGGCCGGAAGACCGGGCGCGGCTTCTACACCTACGCCGCCCCGCACAGCTCCGAGGTCGTGCCCGACGCGCTCACCCCGGCCGCCGCGCTGCCCGACGGCGCCCGGCTGCGCGACGTGCAGCGGGTCGGCGTGGTCGGCACCGGGACCATGGCGTCGGGGATCGTCGAGGTGCTGGCCAAGGCCGGGCTGGACGTCCTGGTCCGCGGGCGCAGCGGCTCCAAGGTCGACGGCGTGCTCGCCGGCATCCGCAAGTCGCTGGAGAAGGCCGTGGTCCGCGGTCGGCTCACCGAGGCCGACCGGGACGCCGCCCTGGCCCGCATCAGCGGCACCACCAGCCTGGAGGACTTCGCCGACGTCGACCTGGTGGTCGAGGCCGTGGCCGAGGAACTGGACGTCAAGCGGACGGTGTTCGCCGCGCTGGACGAGATCTGCAAGCCCGGCGCGATCCTGGCCACCACGACGTCCTCGCTGCCGGTGGTCGAGTGCGCGGTGGCCACCTCCCGCCCGCAGGACGTGCTGGGCCTGCACTTCTTCAACCCGGCGCCGGTGATGAAGCTGGTCGAGGTGGTCTCCACGATCACCACCGCGCCGGACGTCACGGCCACCGGGCTGGCCCTGTGCGAGCGGCTGGGCAAGGTCCCGGTGCGCTGCGGGGACCGGGCCGGGTTCATCGTCAACGCGTTGCTGTTCCCGTACCTGAACGACGCGGTGAAGATGCTGGAGGCGCACTACGCCACCGCCGACGACATCGACGCGGCCATGAAGACCGGCTGCGCGCTGCCGATGGGCCCGTTCGAACTGCTCGACGTGGTCGGCCTGGACGTCTCGCTGGCCATCCAGCGCTCGCTCTACCAGGAGTTCCGCGAGTCCGGGCTGGCCCCGGCGCCGCTGCTGGAGCACCTGGTGACCGCGGGGCGGCTGGGTCGCAAGACCGGCCACGGCTTCCGGGACCACGCCGCCCGCTGACCGCCCGTCCCGACTCCCGCCCGTGCCTCGACGCCGCCCGCTGCGGACCGGTGAGCACCGGTCCGCCCCGGAGCCGTGGCCGCTCGCGCCGACCCGCCGGGAGCCGGGCCCGGACGGCGAGGACTGGCTGGTCCGCGCGGTGCCCGGGGCGGCGGCCGGCAAGACCT
>DASQMQ010000335.1:0-3778 GCA_035645455.1 Pseudonocardia sp. | reverse complement strand
CGGGGCCGGGGCCGGTGGGGGCGGCGCGGTGGCCGCCTCCGGCTCGCCGACCACGGTCACCGAGCCGTCCGCCCCGACCACCAGCCGCGCCGGGTCCTGCACCCGGACCATGCCCAGCTGGTCGGCCCGGCGGGCCAGCTCCGGCGCCGAGGCCAGCTGCGCGACCTCGCGGTGCAGCCGCTCCGAGCGCTGGCTCAGCGCGGCGGCCTCGGCCCGGGCGTCCTGCAGCCGGTAGGAGTCCGCGGACGCCGCCGTGGACAGCCACAGCGTCGCCACCAGGCCGCCGACCAGCAGCACCATCACCAGCAGCACGAACTTGGCCCGCCCGGTGGACACCACCGACCCGGTGGCCGCGTCGGCCCCGCCGACCATCCGGCGCAGCCGCTCCTCGCGGCGGGCGTAGGCGCGCTGGGACGCCGACGGCGCCCCGCCGGCCGACGCGGGCGCGTCGACCTGCCGCGGGGCCGGGACGGTGGACGTCCGGGCCCGGGTGCGGGTGCGCTCGGTGACCGGGGCGCTCACGCCGCCCACCCCCGTCCGGTGCGGCGCTCGGTCCCGGCTCCGTTCCGTGTGGTCACGCCGCTACCTCCCTGATCCGTTCGGCGGCCCGCAGGCGGACCGAGGCCGCCCGCGGGTTGTCGCTGATCTCGTTCTCGCCCGCCTGCTCGGACCCGCGGACCAGCAGCCGCAGCTCCGGTCCCCGGCCCGGGAGCTCGACCGGCAGGTCCAGCGGGGTGGTCGACACCGACCGCGCGGCCAGCTCGCGCTTGACGATGCGGTCCTCCAGCGAGTGGTAGGACAGCACCACCAGCCGCCCGCCCACGGCCAGCGCGTCGATGGCCGCGGGCAGCGCGGCGCGCAGCGCGTCCAGTTCGCCGTTGACCTCGATCCGCAGCGCCTGGAAGGTCCGCTTGGCCGGGTGCCCGCCGGTGCGCCGGGACGCCGCCGGCACCGCCTGGTAGAGCAGCTCCACCAGCTCGGAGCTGCGCCGCAGCGGGGCCGTCGCGCGGCGGCGGCCGATCGCCGCGGCGATCCGGCCGGCGAACCGCTCCTCGCCGTAGTCGCGCAGCACCCGGGCCAGCTGCGGCACCGGGTAGGTGTTGAGCACCTCGGCCGCGGTCGGCCCGGTGGTCGGGTCCATCCGCATGTCCAGGTCGGCGTCGCGGGCGTAGGAGAACCCGCGGCTGTCCGCGTCGAGCTGCAGCGAGGAGACCCCGAGGTCGAACAGCACGCCCTCCACCCGCGGCAGGCCCAGCTCGTCGAGCACCTCGGCGATCCGGTCGTAGACCGCGTGCACCAGGTGCGTGCGGTCGGCGTGCGCGGCCAGTCGGCGCCCGGCCATGGCCAGCGCGTCCGGGTCGCGGTCCAGCCCGACCAGGGTCAGCCGGGGGTGCGCGGCCAGCAGCGCGGCGGCGTGCCCGCCGAGCCCGAGGGTCGCGTCGACGAGCACCGCCGGCCGGCCGGACAGCGCCGGCTCCAACAACTCGGCGACCCGGGGCAGGGCCACGGGGACGTGCCTGGCCCCAGCCGGCACGCTCCCGGAATCCGGGTTCCCCACGACCCCCACCTCCCGCCCCGCGTCGCCGAGCCCGCGGCCCGGGCTCCCAGCCGGGCCACCGGCGATGCCTCCACCCGGCAGACCTGGCACCGGGGAAGGTGCGCCAGGGCTGCCGGGTGGGGACATCGCCGGGTCCATCTCGCCCCCGGTCCGGCTACAACAGGCCGGGGAGCAGCTCCTCCTGCGCCTGGGCGTAGGTGTCCTCGTGCTGGTCCTGGTAGCGCTGCCAGGCCTGCGCGTCCCAGATCTCGGCCCGGTTCCACGCCCCGATCACCACGCACTCCTTGGTCAGGCCGGCGTACCGGCGCAGCTCGGGGGTGATCGCGATCCGGCCCTGGCCGTCGGGGTTCTGCTCGTCGGTGCCGGAGAAGAGGTTGCGCTGGAAGACCCGGGCGGTCTCGCTGGTCAGCGACGCGGACGCCACCTTCTGGGCCAGCTGGGTGAAGGTGTCCCGGGTGAACACGTACAGGCAGTGGTCCTGCCCCTTCGTGATCATCAACCCGCCTCGCAGCTCGTCGCGGAACTTCGCGGGCAACGTGAGCCGCCCCTTGTCGTCCAACCTGGGGGTGTAGGTGCCGAGGAACATCGGCCCCCACCTCCACCTGCGGCATGTTGTGCCCCAGCGATCACCACACTACCCCACTTCCCCCCACCGTCAACCGGAAGCGACCCGCCGCGTCCCCGTCTTCCACGAGAAAGCCGCAGGTCAGAGCGGTGGGGTGACACGACGGTGGTGGGCCGGGGCCAGCGCCGTGCGGCCCGGACGAGCCGTCCTTCCGGGTACCGTCAGTGACTGCGCGTGACCAGGATCGGTCCGGTCGCGCCCCAGCGTGGTCGTCCCGAGGTCTCCGGGCTCCCCCGCGACCCCGGTGGGGCGCAGTGGGGGACGCGCTGCGAGCGCCGGTGGTGTCGAGTGGGGGACACCCGCCCGACCACCCGGTCCGGCCACGGCGACCGGCGCGACGGCGGCACCGCCCATCGGGGGACGCACTCGGCGACTGTTTGACAGACTGGGGGGCAGTCTCGTAGTGACCGGGACGGGACGTGAGGAGAACGGGTGACGACGACGAGCAGCCGGGCCCGGGTCGACGGGGACGCGGTGGGCCTGCCCGAGGTGGCCGAGATGTGCGGCCGGATCGCGGGCAACGTCCAACGGGTGATCGTGGGCAAGCCCGAGGTGGTGCGGGTCGCCCTGGTGACCCTGCTGGCCGAGGGGCACCTGCTGGTCGAGGACGTGCCGGGGGTCGGCAAGACCTCGCTGGCCAAGGCGCTGGCCAAGTCCATCGACTGCTCGGTCAGCCGGGTGCAGTTCACCCCCGACCTGCTGCCCGGCGACATCACCGGGATGTCGGTGTTCAACCGCCAGTCCACCGAGTTCGAGTTCCGGCCGGGGCCGGTGTTCGCCAACATCGTGATCGCCGACGAGATCAACCGGGCGTCGCCGAAGACGCAGTCGGCGCTGCTGGAGTGCATGGCCGAGAACCAGGTCACGGTGGACGGCTCGGCCTACCCGCTGGCCTCCCCGTTCATGGTGGTGGCCACCCAGAACCCGATCGAGATGGACGGCACCTACCCGTTGCCCGAGGCCCAGCGCGACCGGTTCACCACCCGGGTCAGCGTCGGCTACCCGGACCTGGCGGCCGAACTGGCGATGGTCGACGAGCACGCCGCGGCCGACCCGCTGGACCTGCTGCGCCCGGTGACCGACGCCCGCCTGGTGGCCCGGCTGGTGGAGGCGGTGCGCCGGGTGCACGTCGCCCCGGAGGTGCGCCAGTACTGCGTCGAGCTGGTCGGGGCCACCCGGCGGCTGCCCGAGCTGCGCCTGGGCGCCTCGCCGCGGGCCACCCTGCAGCTGGTCCGGGCGGCCAAGGCGCAGGCCGCGCTGTCCGGGCGCGGGTTCGTGGTCCCCGACGACGTGCAGACCGTCGCGGTCCCGGTGCTGGCCCACCGGTTGCTGCTCACCCCGGACGCGGTGGCCTCCCGCCGCTCGACCACCGACATCGTCCGCACCCTGCTGGGTCGCCAGGCCGTGCCGGCCCCCGCCCGCCCCGGGCTCTGAGCGCGCCGCCGGTGAGCGCAGCGCCGTGACCACTCCCCCGACGAGCACTCCGCCGCCCGCCGGTCCCCCGGCGGGCCGCGCGGTGGACGGCCGGCGGGCCGGCCTGACCACCCGCGGGCGCTGCATGCTGGCCGGCGGGGTGGCCACCGCGGCCTGCGCGG
>DASQMQ010000334.1:0-3440 GCA_035645455.1 Pseudonocardia sp. | reverse complement strand
GTCGCGGTACCGGTGCCGCCGGCGCCGCCGCCCGAGGAGCAGGACACCCTGCCCAACAGCGCGCAGCGGCTCGACCCGGTCGGGGCCGGCGCGGCGGGGCCGCGCGGCACCCGGACCCTCCCCCGACCCGCCGCCGCGGCGCCCGGCGTCCCCGCCGCGCACCGGACCACCGTCGAGCCGGCGCCGCACCTGCGGGCCCGGCGGCGCAGCCGGCGGCTGTTCGCGGTCTGGACGGCGGTGGTGCTGGCGCTGGCCGTGGGCGTCGCGGTGTCGGCGTGGTGGCTGGGCAGCGGGCGGTGGACGGCGATGCCGTCGCTGCTGGGTCTGGAGGAGGCCGCCGCCCAGCAGTTGCTGGACCAGGCCGACCTGCTGGGGGTGTCGGTCCGGGCCTTCGACGACACCGCCCCGGAGGGCCGGGTCACCGAGGCCGACCGGGAGGTCGACGCCGAACTGCTGCGCGGCAGCACGGTCACCTACACGGTGTCGGCCGGGCAGCCGGTGGTGCCGGCCATCGCCCCCGGCACCGACGTCAGCGCCGCCCAGCAGGCCGTCCGGGACGCCGGCTTGGATCCCGTCGACGGCCCCGAGGAGTTCAGCGGGACCGTGCCGCAGGGCGCGGTGATCGGCACCCGGCCCGGCGCGGGGGCCCGGCTGCCCTCGGGCAGTCCGGTGGAACTGGTGGTCAGCCGCGGCGAGCAGCCGCGCCAGGTGCGGGTGCCGTCCGTGGTCGGTCGCAGCTTCGCCCAGGCGGAGGCGGCACTCGCCGACGCCGGGCTGGACGCCGAGGAGCGCCCCGCCTTCGGCCCGTTCGGCGGCACCGGCGGGCGGGTGATCGGGCAGTCGCCGGGCGCCGGCTCGATGGTCGAGCGGGGCACCACCATCGTGCTCGACACGATCCCGATCTGACCCGCCGGCCGCGCCCAGCCGCCCAGCACTCAGCCGCCCAGCACTCAGCCGCGCAGCATCTCGGCGACCAGGAAGGCCAGCTCGAGGGACTGCTGGGTGTTCAGCCGCGGGTCGCAGGCGGTCTCGTAGCGCCCGGAGAGGTCGGTGTCGGAGATCTCCTGCGCCCCGCCAAGGCACTCGGTCACGTCCTCGCCGGTCACCTCGACGTGGATGCCGCCGGGGTGGCTGCCCAGGCCGCGGTGCACCTCGAAGAAGCCCTGCACCTCGTCGACGATCCGGTCGAAGTGGCGGGTCTTGTAGCCGGTGGAGGACTCCACGGTGTTGCCGTGCATCGGGTCGCACTGCCAGATGACCTGGTGCCCGGACGCCTCGACCTTCTCCACGATCGGCGGCAGCAGGTCGCGCACCTTGCCGTTGCCCATCCGGCTGACCAGCGTCAGCCGCCCGGCCACGCCGTGCGGGTCGAGCCGCTCGACGTACTCGACGGCCTGCTCCGGGCTGGTGCTCGGGCCGATCTTGAGCCCGATCGGGTTGGCCAGCAGCTCGGCGAACGCGATGTGCGCGCCGTCCAGCTGGCGGGTGCGGTCGCCGATCCACAGGAAGTGCGCGGACAGGTCGTAGAGCCTGGGCTCGTCGGCGCGGGTGTCCAGACGCAGCAGGGCCCGCTCGTAGTCCAGCAGCAGGGCCTCGTGGCTGGCGTAGAACTCCACGCTGTGCAGGTTGTGGTCGTCCACCCCGCAGGCGTCCATGAACCGCAGCGCCCGCTCGATCTCCGCGGCGATCGCCTCGAACCGCTCCCCGGCCGGCGAGGTGCGCACGAAGTCCTTGTTCCAGTCGTGGACCATCGTCAGGTCGGCCATCCCGGTGGCGGTCAGCGCCCGCACCAGGTTCATCGCCGCGCCGGCGTTGGCGTAGGCGCGCACCATCCGGGACGGGTCCGGGATGCGCTGGACGGGGTCGGCGACCAGGGCGTTGACGATGTCACCGCGGTAGGACGGCAGGCCCAGCGCGTCGGTCGGCGAGCTGCGCGGCTTGGCGTACTGCCCGGCGATCCGGCCGACCTTGACCACCGGCAGCGAGGCGCCGTAGGTGAGCACGATGGCCATCTGCAGCAGGGTGCGGATGGTGGCCCGGATGTGCGGCTCGGTGTTGTCGACGAAGGTCTCCGCGCAGTCCCCGCCCTGCAGCAGGAACGCCTCGCCGCGGGCGACCGCGCCGAGCCGCTCGCGCAGCCGGTCGACCTCCGGGGGCAGCGTCACCGGCGGCACGCTCTCCAGCACCCGGCGGACCCGGGCGACCTCGGCGGGGTCCGGCCACTCGGGCTGCTGGGCGGCCGGGCGGCGCAGCGCGTCGTCCAGCCGGGCGCGCAGGTCGTCCGGGAGCGGGGGCAGCTCGGGCAGCACTTCCAGCGGGGCGTCGACGGACCAGTTCACGACTCCCGAGGATAGGCCGTGCTGCTCGCCGGCCGGTGCGCGGTTCTCCCGGTCCCGGTCCGCCGAGGACCGGGCAGATCCCGCCCAGCGCCCGGGAGGTGGTCACCCACCGTCACCTGTGGACAACCCACCGCCTGCGAATCTGCCCAAGTGTCACCCGATCGGCGGGATTCCCCGGCAAACGGTTCGGGGCACTCTCCGCCATGGCAACCCTGTTGTGGATCCTCGCCGTCGTCCTCGTGGTGGCCGGCGTCTTCGCGATCCTGCGCAAGCAGCTCCTGTGGGGAATCGTGCTCATCGTCGTCGGGCTGCTGGTCGGCCCGGGCGGGGTCAGCATCTTCACCTAGACCGCTCCTGGCTCCACCGGTGCCAGGCCGTCCCCCGATCCCCGGTGGCCGCGCGCGTCAGCGCGCGGCCACCGCCGACTCGATGGCCTCCCACCGCCGCAGGTTCAGCCGCGCGTCCGCCAGCGCGTCGTGCGCGTCCGCGGTGGGCGGCGGCAGCGGCGGGCGCCCGGCGTCCTCCCAGCGCTGGCGCAGTTCGCGGGTGAACCGCGGGATCGGCCGCGGCAACGCCGGCATCGCCCCCCACAGCTGGCACAGCGCCACGTGGTCGTAGGCCGCGATCCAGGCCCACAGCTCGATCTCACCGGGCCCCGAGGTCAGGAACTCCAGCAGGTCGGCCCGCAGCCGCGAGCGCGACCGCCAGGACCGGTCGGCCGGCGGCGGCAGCTTGGGCAGCACGTTGGCCCGCACCCACGGGCCGGCCCGCTCCGGGTCGAACTCGGTGGACACCGCGTAGAACTCGCGGCCGTCCTCGCCCACCACACCGATCGAGACCAGGTCGATGGTCGTCCCGTCCTCGATGAACTCACAGTCGTAGAAGAACCGCATACCCGTCCCGTGTCCGCAGGTCAGCAGGGTGCCGGGTCCGGGGCGGGCCGGGACGCCGGCCGGCGGGTGGCCGTCCGGCATCCCGGGTGCGACCGCGGACTCCGATCGTGACCCGACCGTAGACGGCGACCGGGACCCGCGCAGAGACGGGCGCCGGGACCGTCCCGGTCGGGCGGCCCGCAGCGGCCGCCGCGGTGCCGGGCACCGC
>DASQMQ010000333.1:0-5932 GCA_035645455.1 Pseudonocardia sp. | reverse complement strand
ACAACGTCGCCTACGGCCCCCGGGCCCGGAAGGTGCCCAAGGCCGAGGTCGCCCGTCGCGTCGACGAACTGCTCGGCGTGGTGCGCCTCGAGGAGTTCGCGAAGCGCCGGCCCTCGCAGCTCTCCGGCGGCCAGCAGCAGCGCGTGGCGCTGGCCATGGCCCTGGTCGGGGAGCCCGACCTGATGCTGCTCGACGAACCGACCGTCGGCCTGGACGTGGCCGCGCGCCGGGCGTTCTGGCAGGTGCTGGCCCGGCGCCGGGCGGCAGGCGTCGGCATCGTGCTGACCACGCACATCCTGGAGGAAGCCGCCGCGATGGCCGACCGGGTCGTGGTGCTGCACCGCGGCCGGGTGATCGCCGAGGACACCCCGGCCGGGCTGACCGGGCGGCTGGCCGACCGCACCCTCACCGCCCGCACCGAGCTCGACCTGGACGCGCTGCGCGGGCTGCCCGGCGTGCTCACCGCCGAGCGCGACGGCGGCCGGGTGCGGCTGACCAGCGCCGAGCCCGAGCGGGTGCTGCGCGCCTGGCTGCCGCTCGACACCGGGCTGAGCGACCTGCGGGTCGAGGGCGCCGGCCTGGAGCAGGCCCTGCTCGCCCTGACCGACGCCGACTCCCCCACCGACCCGGCCGAGTCGCACACCGACCAGGAGGTCCCGGCATGAGCACGACCAGCGAACTCCGTCCCACCGAGCGCACCGCTCCGGGCCTGCGGGTGCTGGGCACCGAGATCGGCGAGGGCCTGCGGGCCATCGTCCGCGAACCGGTCGTGCTGTTCTTCTCGGTGCTGATGCCGGTGATGTTCTTCGCCCTGTTCGCCTCGCTGTACGGGGACATCCCGTCCGACAGCGGGATCCCGACCGGCGCGACCATGCTGGCCACCTACGGCACCTTCGCCGTGGTGTCGGTGATGCTGGTCAACCCCGGGGTCACGGTCGCCGACGACCGCACCCGCGGCTGGCTGCGGGTGAAGAAGGTCTCCGCGGTGCCGATCAGCACCGTGGTCGCGGCCAAGGTGCTGGCCGCGCTGCCCTACGCCGCGGCCGCGCTGCTGGCGATCACCGGGGTGTCGCTGCTGATCACCGGCCCGGCGCTGGACGCGGGCAGCTGGCTGCTGCTGGTCGGGGTGCTGCTGCTGGGCAGCCTGCCGTTCGCGCTGTTCGGCCTGGCGGTGGGGTTCGTGGCGTCGTCGAACGGGGCGGTGGCCATCCTGAACGCCGTGCTGTTCCCGACGGTGATCGCGTCCGGGCTGTGGATCCCGCTGGACATCCTGCCGCCGGTGGTGCAGAGCATCGCGCCGGTGCTGCCGACCTACCACCTGGCCCAGCTGGCGCTGGCCCAGCTGACCGGGGCCGGGGGGCTCGGTCATCTGGTCGCGCTGCTGGTCAGCACGGCGGTCGGGGCGGTGCTGGCCGGTCTGGCCTACCGTAACCTGCGGGTGTGAGCGGCTCGGCCGGGCCAGCGCGGCGCCCCACCCGCGGGTGGGGCGCCGCGGCGCTGCGGGCGTGGTGGGCCGACTCGCCGCGGCGGTGGCCGCCCTCGACGCTGTGGACGCTGGTGTGGCTGAGCTCGCTGCTCTACGCGCCGCTGTTCTACCCCGACCACCTCGTCGCCCTCGGCCTCGGCGTGGTCGTGACGGTGCTGTTCGCCGCCTTCTACCTCGGCGTGTACCTGCGTCCTGGGCCGCTGCGGAACTGGGCCGAAGTGGTCACGACCGTGGTCGCGGTGGTGACCACGCCGGTCAACGCGGGAGGGGCGATCCTGCTGGTCTACGCGGCCGGGTTCGCCGGCAGCTTCCGACCGCGACGGGTCGCGCTGCGCTGGTTCGCCGGGATGACCGCGCTGGTCGTGCTGCTCGCCGGGGTGTCGTCGATCTCGTTCCCGTGGCGGATCTGGGCCTTCGGGCCGAGTCTGGTGCTGATCTGGGTCGTCGGGCTGCTCAGCATGGAGGCCGCGGCCGAGGAGCGGGCCGCCCAGGCCCACAACGCCCAGGTCGAGCACCTGGCCACGGTGGCCGAGCGGGAGCGGATCGCGCGCGACCTGCACGACCTGCTCGGCCACACGCTGACCGCGATCGTGGTGCGCTCGCAGCTCGCCCAACGCCTGGCCACGGTCGACGCGCAGGCCGGCGTGGCCGAGATGGCGGCGGTGGAGAAGGCCGCCCGGGAAGCGCTGTCCGAGGTGCGGACGACGGTGACCGGCTGGCGGCAGGTGGACCTGACCGCGGAGCTGACCGCGGCGTCGGACGCGCTGACCGCGGCCGGCGTGCGGTTCAGCGTGACCCGCGATACCGACCTGGTGCTCACCCCGTCGGCGGAGAGCGCGCTCGGGCTGGCCCTGCGCGAGGCGATCACCAACGTCGTGCGCCACTCCCGGGCCAGCCGGTGCGCCGTGGTGCTGAGCAAGGACGGGCAGCAGGTCGTGCTGGAGGTGTCCGACGACGGCGTCGGCGGGGGCCGCGACGGCACCGGTCTGACCGGCATGCGGGAGCGGATCGCCGCGCTCGGCGGCGAGGTGCGCCGGGCCGTGCACGGGGGCACGTCGCTGGTGGTCACCGTGCCCCGGGCGGTGGCCACATGACGATCACCGTGGTGCTGGCCGAGGACCAGGGCATGGTGCTGGGCGCCTTCGCGGCGCTGCTGCGGCTGGAGCCCGACCTGGAGGTGGTGGCCACCGCCACCGACGGTCACGCCGCGCTGGCGGCGGTGCTGGAGCACGCCCCCGACGTCCTGGTCACCGACGTGGAGATGCCCGGGATGACCGGGCTGGACGTCGCCGTCGCGCTGCGCCGGGTCGGCTCGCGCACCCGGCTGCTGATCGTCACCACCTTCGCCCGCTCCGGCTACCTGCGCCGAGCGCTGGACAGCGGCGTCTGCGGCTACGTCCTCAAGGACGCCCCGATCGGCCAGCTGGTCGACACCGTGCGCCGGGTGCACGCCGGCGAGCGGGTGATCGACCCGGCGCTCGCGGTGGCCGCCTGGGACGCCATCGACCCGATGACCGACCGCGAGCGCGACGTGCTCCGGCTGGCCGGCGACGGGCTGCCCAACGGCGAGATCGCCGCCCGGCTGCACCTGGCCGAGGGCACCGTGCGCAACTACCTGTCCACCGCGATCACCAAGCTCGGCGTGCGCAACCGGATCGAGGCCGCCCGGCTGGCCCGCGACCGCGGCTGGCTCTGACCCCGGGGCCGTTCACGGGTAGTAGGTGTTCACCGCGAACGCGACGCCCTGCGGGTCGAGCAGCTCGGCGGCCCGGACGGGGGGCTCGCTGTAGGGGGCCACGGTGACCGCGGCACCGAGCCGCACCGCGTGCTCGACGGTGGCGTCGGTGTCGGCGACGGCGAACGTCACCGCCCAGTGCGCCGGCGTGCCCGGCTCGGCCCGCACCAGCCAGCCGACGGCGTCGGAGAACCCGGGCGGCACGCTCTCGTCGGCGTGCCGATCGCGCAGCGCCGGGTCGAAGTGCTCCAGGACCTCCCGGTAGCCCGGGCGCAGCCACATCGCCACGGCGCCGGACGGGTCCAGGTCCACCGTCTGCCAGCCGAACACCGCCGGGTAGAACCGCCGGGCCGCGTCCGGGTCGGGCGTGCGCAGGTTGCTCCAGTTCCAGCTGCCGGCCGCGTTGACCACGCCGGCCCCGCGCCGGCTGCCGGGCTGCCAGAGCCGCAGCACGGCGCCGGTCGGGTCGGCGACCGTGGCCACCCGGCCGGCCGAGTCCACATCGGCCGGTTCGGCGAGCACCCGGCCGCCGGCCGCCCGGACGGCACCGACCGCGGCGCCGACGTCGTCGACCCGGACGTGGGTGACCCACCCGGGCGCGTCCGGCCCGCCCGGCGGCCCGCCGAGCCCGGCCACGTCCTGCCCGTCCCGGTGGGCGATCAGCGCGCCCGCCCCGGCCGGGCGGAACCCCCAGCCGAACAGCGGCCCGTAGAAGTCGGCGGCCGCCGCGATGTCGGGATGGGTGGTGTCGATCCAGCAGGGGACGCCGGCGGGGAACCGGTCCACGGTGTCGGCCATGCCCCGACGCTAGGACCCCCTGCGGCCAGTTCCTGACCGCATCGGGGACCGGGCGCTGTCACCCGGCGGACGGGCTCCGCACGGCGACGAAGCCGGTGCGGTCGGCCAGGAAGCGGTCCACCAGCTCGGCGGCGTGGCCGCTGCCGGCCGGACCCGGGCCATCGGGGACGGGGTCGGGCAGGTGGGCGGCCATCCGCTCGGGGTGCACGGTCAGACCGGTGAGCGAGACGCGGAGCCGCGACGCCGCCCCACCGGTCGCCCCGAGCAGGTCGGTCAGCGTCGGCCATTCGGTGTGCCAGGCCCCCGCGGCCCGCTGGTGCTCGTGGTCGGCCGCCGCGAACAGGGTCGCGGCCAGCCCCGGCACCCGGCGGGCCGCGGCCCGGGCGGTGATCGCGGCGATCGGGTTGCGCTTGTGCGGCATCGACGACGAGTCGCCCGGCGCGGCCTCGGACACCTCGCCCACCTCGTTCGCCGACAGCAGCACGACGTCGGTGGCCGGCTTCGCGCACGCCCCCGCGGCCACCGCCAGCGCCCCGGCCAGCTCGCCGATCCGGCTGCGCTCGGTGTGCCACGGCGGTGCCTCGGCCAGCGCCAGCCGGCGGGCGAACGCCGCGGCCACCGCGGGCCCGCGCGGGTGCAGCCCGGCCAGCGTGCCGGCCGCCCCGCCGAGCTGGGCGGGCAGCGCGGCGAGCACCGCGGACAACCCGCTGCGGGCCCGGTCGAGGCCGGCGCACCAGCCCGCGGCGACCAGCCCGAACGTCGTGGGCACGGCCTGCTGACCGAGCGTGCGGGCGATCATCGGGGTGTCCCGGTGGGCGGCGGCCAGCGCCGCGGCGGCGTCGGCCGCGCCGAGCAGGTCGTCCACCAGCACCTCGCCGGCCCACCCGGTGAGCAGCACCGTCGCCGTGTCCATGACGTCCTGGCTGGTCGCCCCGTGGTGCACCGACGGCCCGGCCTCGCCCGCCGCCTCGCGCAGCAGCCGGACCAGCGGGATCACCGGGTTGCCGCCCGCCACCGCGGCCCGGCCCAGTGCGGCGGTGTCGATCTGCACGGTGGCCGCGGCGGCCTCGATCAGATCGGCGTGCGCCTTCGGGACCAGTCCCTCGTCGGCGGCCGCGTGGGCCAGCGCCACCTCGACGGCGATGAGTGCGGCCACCCACGCGGCCTCGTCCAGGCGGGCGTTGACCCGATCGGCCCCGAACAGTGGGTCGAGGAGCGCGCTGCTCATGGGCCGACACCGTACGCGCGGGCCCCTCGATCGAACGGTGCAGCCGGTGCCGCTGACCGGAGGACCGCCGCCGACGCCGCGCAGCGGGCCGGCGGCGGGCCGGACCCGGTCAGGCCCGACCCAGCTCGACCGGTAGCTCGCGCAGCCCGCGGACCAGCGTGGACCGGCGGTGCACCAGGTCGTCGGGCGGCACCGCCAGGCTGATCCCGGGGAACCGCCCCAGCAGCGCGGCGAAGGCCTCCTGGCCCTCGATGCGGGCCAGCTGGGCGCCGAGGCAGTAGTGCAGGCCGTACCCGAAGGAGACGTGCCCGCTCGCGTCGCGGTCGACGCGCAGCGCGTCGGGCTCCGGGAACTGCTCGCCGTCGCGGTTGGCCGCGGCCAGCGACAGCATGACCACCGAGCCCGCCGGCACCGTCGTCCCGGACACCTCGACGTCCTCGCTCATGAACCGCACCGGCGGGCTCTGCACGGGCGCGTCCCAGCGCAGGAACTCGTCCACCGCCTGCGGCACCAGGTCCGGCCGCTCGCGCAGCAGGGCCAGCTGGTCGGGGTTGGTGAGCAGCCCGTAGGACCCGTTGCCGATCAGGTTGACGGTGGTCTCGTGCCCGGCGATGAGCAGCAGCATGGCCATCGCGACCAGTTCGGGCTCGGACAACCGGTCGCCCTCGTCGCTGACCTCGACCAG
>DASQMQ010000332.1:0-6024 GCA_035645455.1 Pseudonocardia sp. | reverse complement strand
CCGCACCGCGTACTCCACGAGCTCCCGGGGAGCGAACTGCTCCGCCGAGGCCTTGTAGCCGATCCGCACTCCCACGCCGTCGCCCTCTTCCCGTACCCGTCCGCCGGTCGATCCGCGCCGGGCCGGCGCCGGGGCCGGCCCGTCGTCGACGCGTGATCGGTGCCAGCCTGCCACCCCGCCGCCGATCCGGCCCGCGCCCACCGCGGTAACTCGCATGCGCCGCCGGTCGCCACGACCTACCGTCGAGCGGTCATGAGCGCCGAGAAGCAGTCGCCACCGCGCCGGGCGACCCTCGGCACCCTGCGCCGGCTGATCCCCTACCTGGCCCCGCACCGGGCCGCGCTGCTGGGCAGCGCGGTGTGCACGCTGGTCGCGACCCTGGCCGGGCTGGCCGTGCCGCTGGTGGTCGGGGCGGTCGTGGACGGTCCGATCGCCCGCGGCGACCTGGCGGGGCTGCCCTGGCTGGTGCTCGGCGTGCTCGTCCTCGGGCTGGTGGAGGCCGGGCTCATCCTGGCCCGCCGGCTGCTGGCCGCCGGCCCGGCCAACGCCGTCGAGGCCGCCATGCGCACCGACCTGTTCGCCCACCTGCAGCGGCTGCCGGTCGCCTTCCACGACCGGTGGGCCTCGGGCCAGCTGCTGTCGCGGGCCACCACCGACCTGACCACGGTGCGCTGGTTCGTCGCCTTCGCCGGCATCTTCCTGGTGGTCAACGCGATCACCGTGGTGGTCGGGATCGGGGTGCTGGCCTGGCTGGCCCCGGCGCTGGGCGCGGTGGTCGCGGTGGTCGCGGTCCCGCTGTGCGCGCTGACCGTGCTGCTGGAGCGGCGGTACTCGATCGTCGCCCGGCGGGCCCAGGACCAGGCCGGGGACCTGGCCACCGTGGTCGAGGAGTCGGCGCTGGGCATCCGGGTGCTCAAGGCGCTGGGCCGTGGGCGCCTGCTCACCTCGCGGTTCCTGGCCGACGCCGGTCGACTTCGGAGCACCGAGCTGGCCAAGGTGCGGGTGGTGGCGGTGCTCTGGCTGGTGCTGATCACGCTGCCGGAACTGGCGGTGGCCGGGGTGGTGGCGGTGGGCGCGGCCGGGGTCGCGGCCGGCACCCTGACCCTGGGCACCCTGGTCGCCGCGGTGGCCGTGCTGACCTACCTGATCTGGCCGATCGCCTCGATCGGCTGGCTGCTGGCCGAGACCAGCAACGCCGCCGCCGCCACCGCGCGGTACTGGGAGGTCCGCGACGTCGAGCCGGAGATCCTCGACCCGCCGCAGCCGCGCCGGCTGCCGGTCCCGGTCCGCGGCGAACTGACCCTGCGCGGGGTCCGGTTCCGCCACCCGGGAGCAGCGCACGAGGTGCTGCGCGGGGTCGACCTCACCGTCCGGCCCGGCGAGACGATGGCCCTGGTCGGTGCGACCGGCACGGGCAAGACCACGCTGGCCGCGCTGGTGGCCCGGCTGCAGGACGTCACCGGCGGCAGTGTCGCGGTGGACGGCGTCGACGTGCGCGAGCTGCGGCTGGCCGAGCTGCGCACGGCGGTGGCCACCGCCTTCGAGGACCCGGTGCTGATCTCGGCCAGCGTCCGGGAGAACGTCGCGCTGGGCTCCCCGGAGGCCTCCGACGAGGCGGTGTGGGAGGCGCTGCGGGTGGCCAGCGCGGACGGCTTCGTGGCCGGGCTGCCGTGGGGGCTCGACACCCGCATCGGCGAGCAGGGCATGTCGCTGTCGGGCGGTCAGCGCCAGCGACTGGCGCTGGCCCGGGCGGTGGTCGGGCACCCACCGGTGCTGGTGCTCGACGACCCGCTGTCCGCGCTGGACGTGCACACCGAGGCCGAGGTCGAGGCCGCGCTGCGCCGGGTGCTCGGCGGGGTGACCGCGCTGGTGGTGGCGCACCGGCCGTCCACGGTGCAGCTGGCCGACCGGGTGGCGCTGCTGGCCGGCGGCCGGATCGTCGCGGTCGGCCCGCACCGGGAGCTGCTGGCCACCGAGCCCGCCTACCGGGCGCTGCTGTCCAGCCCGGACGACCGGTCCGGGGTGCAGGCATGACCGCGCCCGGCCCCGCCGCGGCCACCGCCGACCCGGACGACCGCTGGCGCGGGATCGCCGCGGCCGGCGAGGACGAGGCCGACGTCGCCGCGAGCGACGCCGGGCTGGTGCTCCAGCGCCGGGCCAGGGCCCTGGTCGGCGAGCTGGCCCGGCCGCACCGCGCCCGGCTGGCGCTGGCCGCGGTGCTGCTGGTCACCGAGCAGGCGCTGGCCCTGGCCGGGCCGCTGCTGATCGCCGCGGCCATCGACGTCGGGGTGCCGGCGGCGCTGGCCGGGCGGCCCGGCCCGCTGGCCGCCGCGGTCGGCGGCTACGCCGCGGCCGGCACCGCCGCCGCGGGCCTGCGCGCGGCGTTCCTGCTGCTGGCCGGGCGGGCCGGCCAGGACCTGCTGCTCGACCTGCGCGGGCGGGTGTTCGGCCACGGCCAGCGGCTGTCGCTGGACTTCCACGAGTCCTACACCTCCGGGCGCCTGATCTCCCGGCTGACCAGCGACGTGGAGGCGCTCAACGACCTGCTGGAGCGGGGGCTGGACCACCTGCTGGGGGCGGCGCTGTCGGTGGTCGGCATCGCCGTGCTGCTGGTCTGGCTGGACCCGGTGCTGGCCGCGGTGGTGTTCGGCGCGTTCGTCCCGCTGGTGCTGCTGACCCGGTGGTTCCAGCGCCGCTCGCGGGCCGGCTACCGGCGCACCCGGACCACGGTGGCCCGGCTGATCGTGCACTTCGTCGAGTCGATGAACGGGATCCGCGCGGTGCAGGCGTTCCGCCGGGAGCGGCGCAGCGAGCAGATCATGGGCCGGCTCACCACCGCCAACCGCGACGCCAACACCTCGGCGCTGGTCACCCTGGCCTGGTACGTGGGCGGGCTGCGCGCGGTGGGCAACCTCAGCCTGGCCGTGGTGCTGGGGATCGGCGCGGTGCGGGTGGCCGACGGGGCGCTGGCGCTGGGCTCGTTGACCGCGTTCCTGCTCTACCTGCGCCGGTTCTACGACCCGCTCGACCAGCTGGCCCAGTTCCTCAACTCCTACCAGTCCGCGGCCGCGGCCCTGGAGAAGATCGCCTCGGTGCTCGACACGCCGCCCGGGGTGCCCGAGCCGGCGCACCCGGTGGCGCTGCCCCGGCCGGTGCGCGGCGAGCTGGTGTTCGACCGGGTCGGGTTCGCCTACCGGCGGGCCGCGGACCGGGTCGTGCTGCCGGAGCTGGACCTGCGGGTGCCGGCCGGGCAGACCGTGGCGCTGGTCGGGACGACCGGGGCGGGCAAGTCCACCCTGGCCAAGCTGGCCGCCCGCTACTACGACCCCACCACCGGCGCGGTCCGGCTCGACGGGGTGGACCTGCGCGACCTGGCCGACGCCGAGCTGCGCCGGGCGCTGGTGATGGTGACCCAGGAGGCGTTCCTGTTCTCCGGGTCGGTGGCCGACAACATCGCCCTGGGCCGCCCGGACGCCTCCCGGGCCGAGGTCGAGGCCGCGGCCGGGCTGGTCGGCGCCGGCGGGTTCGTCGAGGCGCTGCCCGAGGGCTTCGACACCGACGTGCGCAAGCGCGGCGGGCGGCTCTCGGCCGGGCAGCGCCAGCTGGTCGGGCTGGCCCGGGTGGTGCTCGCCGACCCCGCCGTGGTGCTGCTGGACGAGGCCACCTCGTCGCTGGACATCCCCGCCGAGCGGGCGGTGCAGGCGGCCCTGGAGACGGTGCTGGCCGACCGCACCGCCCTGATCATCGCCCACCGGCTGTCCACGGTGCTCATCGCCGACCGCGTGCTGGTCGTCGCCGAGGGCCGGATCGTGCAGGACGGCCCGCCCGCCGAGCTGCTCGGCGACGGCGGCGAGTTCGCCACCCTGCACGCCGCCTGGCGCGCCTCGCTGGCCTGAGGCCGGTCAGACGAACGCGCTGTGCCCGGTGATCGACCGGCCGACCACCAGGGTGTTGATCTGCCGGGTGCCCTCGAAGGAGTACAGCGCCTCGGCGTCGGCGAAGTACTTCGCCACGCCGTAGTCGAGCACGATGCCGTTGCCGCCGACCACCTCGCGGGCCATCGCCACGGTCTCCCGCATCCGGCTGGTGCAGTACTCCTTGGCCAGCGCGGCGTGGTCGTCGTGCGCGGTGCCGGCGTCCTGCATGTGGGCCAGCCGCACCGCCATCGCCAGCGACGCGGTGGTGTTGCCGAGCATCCGCACCAGCAGGTCCTGCACCAGCTGGAACCCGGCGATCGGGCGGCCGAACTGCTCGCGTTCCTTCGCGTACTCCAGGGCGATCTCGTAGGCGGCCATCTGGGTGCCGGTGGCGCCCCAGGCCACTCCCCCGCGGGTGCGCCGCAGCACCCCGTTGGTGTCCTTGAAGCTGTTCGCCCGCTGCAGCCGGTCGGCTTCGGGGACCCGGCAGTCGCGCAGCACGATCTCGGCGTTCTGCACCGTGCGCAGCGCGACCTTGTTCTCCATCTTGGTCGTGCTCAGGCCCGGGTTGGCCTGCTCGACGACGAACCCCTTGACGTTGTCGTCGGCGACGTCGCGGGCCCAGATCACCACCAGGTCGGCGAAGGTGCCGTTGCCGATCCAGCGCTTCTCGCCCTCCAGCACCCACGAGTCGCCGTCCCGGCGGGCGGTGGTCTCCAGGCCGCGGGCCACGTCCGAGCCGCCGTGCGGCTCGGTCAGCCCGAACGCGCCGATCAGCTCCATCCGGGCCATCGGCGGCAGCCAGCGCTCGCGCTGCTCGTCGGATCCGCAGAGGTCGATGCTGCCCATGGCCAGCCCGTTGTGGATGCCGAAGAAGCTGTTCATCGACGGGTCGGTGTGGGCCATCTCCAGGGAGAGGAACCCGATCAGCAGCTGGCGGGCCTTGGGGCCCAGCGAGGCGTAGGGCAGCCGGGCGATGTCCAGCGCGGCGAAGCCGGGGACCAGGTGGTGCGGGAACTCGGCCTTCGCCCAGTGGTCCAGCGCGACCGGGGCGACCTGCTTGTCGAGGAAGTCGCGTACCCGGGCGAGGATCGCGCGCTCGTCGTCGGTGAGGTCGTCGGCGAAGCGGAAGAAGTCGCCCGCCAGTGGGTCGGCTGTCATACCCGCGACCATCGCACCGCGCGCCGCGCAGCGCAGGTCGGGAGCTCGCGCACCGGGCGCGTCCGCGCTCAGCGCCTACCCTGGACGACGTGTCCGCAGTGCTGCTCGACCACCCGCCCGTGCTGGACCGCCGCCACGGCGTCCCGGTGCACGCGCAGATCGAGCGCTGGCTGCGGGACGTGATCGACCGCGGCGAGGTCGCCCCCGGCGAGCGGCTGCCCGGCGAGCGCGAGCTGGCCGCGGCGCTGCGGGTCAGCCGGATGACCCTGCGCCAGGCCCTGGACCGGCTCTCCCGGGGCGGGGTGCTGGTCCGGCTGCCCGGCCGGTCCGGCGGCGCGTTCGTGGCCGAGCCGAAGATCGACTGCGATCTGACCGGGGTGGCCGGGTTCACCGAGCAGATGCGCCGGGCGCACCGCCGGGCCGGCGCCCGGGTGCTGTCCGCCCGCACGGTCGCCGCCGCGGCCGGCCCGGTCGCCACCGCGCTGGCGCTGGCCCCCGGCGAGCCGGTGCACGAGCTGGTGCGGGTGCGCTCCGCCGACGGCGCCGCGCTGGCCGTGGAGCGGTCCTGGCTGCCCGCCGGCCCGCTGGCCGGGCTGCTCGACCACCCGCTGACCGGCTCGGTCTACGCCCTGCTCGACGAGCACTACCGGCTGGGCCCGCGCACCGCGGTGGAGTACCTGGAGCCCGTGGTCGCCGAACCCGACGACGCCGCGGCGCTGCAGGTGCCCGTCGGCGCCGCGCTGATGCAGGTGGAGCGCACCGCCCGGGCGGGCGGGGGGCGGCCGGTGGAGTTCGCCCGGGACCGGTACCGGGCCGACCGGGCCCGGCTGATGCTGCGCACCGAGGTCGGCGCGCCCGTCCGGGGCCCGCACCCGGTGCGCGCCTGCTGACCCGCGCCGGGACGGCGAACCGGCCACGGTGCGGTCGGCGCCCGGCCTAGGATCGC
>DASQMQ010000331.1:0-1704 GCA_035645455.1 Pseudonocardia sp. | reverse complement strand
CTGCGCACGGATGACGAGCGCACCCGATGGGCGTGGCCGCGATCGGATCGGTGTCGTCGGCGGGCTAGGGAGCGTCCTCAAAGCCACATCTTGAGGGTCGCCAGGTCGATCATCCCCTGGTAGGAGAGGGCGGTCTTGTCGTAGCGGGTGGCGATGGCCCGGTACTGCTTGAGCCGGTTGAAGCAGCGCTCGACCACGTTGCGCCGCTTGTAGGCGTCCTTGTCAAACGCGGGAGGTCGCCCACCGGCAGAGCCGCGGCGGGCGCGGTTGGCCTGCTGGTCACGTCGCTCCGGGATGGTCGCCCGGATCCCACGCCGGCGCAGGTAGGCCCGATTCTTGCGGCTGGAGTAGCCCTTGTCCGCGAGCACCCGGACCGGGCGGGTCGCGGGACGACCCGGACCGGGCCGGCGGAACTCGACCTTGGCCAGGACCTGCTCGAACAGGGTGGTGTCGTTGACGTTCCCGCCGGTCAACACCACCGACAACGGCCGGCCGTGGCCGTCGCAGGCGAGGTGGATCTTGGTGGTGGTGCCGCCCCGCGACCTGCCGATAGCATGATCACCTGGTTCGGCGTGTCCGCGCCAGGACTCGTCCGCCCCCTGTGAGAGACCCGGTGGCGGCACCGTTGCCACCGCTGGTGTCGCCGATGACAGGCTTGGCGATCTTGCGGGCGCCGGCGGCGTGCTGGTGGGCGCGCACGATGCTGGAGTCCACCGAGACCTCCCGGTCGAGCTCGTCGATCGCTTCGGCGATCACCCGCGCCTTCGCCACCAGCATCGTGAGGGTGCCGTCGCGTGACCAGCGCCAGAACCGGGTGTAGATCGTCTTCCACGGCCCGTACCGCTCGGGCAGGTCCCGCCAGGCGACCCCGGTCTTGGCCTTGAACAGCATCCCGTTGATCACCCGGCGGTCATCGACCCGAGGGCGGCCCTTCGTCCCGGACGGTGGGAGCAGCGGCTCGATCACCTGCCACTGCTCGTCGGTCAACTCGTGCCTGCGCACCACAACCCAAGATCAAAGCAGGTCGGGTGAATCGGCTTTGAGGACGCTCCCTAGGTCCCCGTCCTCTCCTCGCCCAGCCCCGCCAGCGGGATCTCCGCGGTGATCACCGTAGGCCCACCGACCGGGCTCACCACGTCGAGCACGCCCTCGACCGCGGCCAGCCGGTCGGACAGCCCGGCCAGCCCGTGGCCCTTGCCCAGGTGCGCGCCGCCGGCTCCGTTGTCGAGCACCTGCACCAGCACCCGCTCGCCGTCCGCGCTCACCGCGACCGTGCACAGCGTGGCCCGGGCGTGCTTGGCCACGTTCGTGAGCGCCTCGGTGACCACGAAGTACGCGGTGTTCTCCACCGCGGCGACCAGCCGCCGGCCCTGCGGCAGCGCCACGTCCAGCGAGACCTGCACCGGGCAGCGGGCGGCCGCGGCGGTCAGGGCCGGGCCGAGGCCGCGGTCGGCGAGGATCGGCGGGGCGATGCCGCGGGACAGCGCCCGCAGCTCGTCGAGGGCCTCGCGGCTCTGCGCGAGCGCCTCGGCGACCAGCGGGCGGGCCCGTTCCGGGTCGTCGTCGAGGCGGCGGGCGACGGTCTCCAGGTCCATGTTGAGCCGGACCAGCCGCTGCTGGGGGCCGTCGTGGATGTCGCGCTCCAGGCGGCGCAGCGTCTGCGCCTCGGCCTGCACCGCGGCGCGGCGCCCGGCTGCGAGCTGC
>DASQMQ010000330.1:0-3096 GCA_035645455.1 Pseudonocardia sp. | reverse complement strand
AGGTGTCGATGACCTCCTGCACCTCGCCGCGGGACTCGGCCAGCGGCTTGCCGATCTCCCGGGTGACCAGCCGGGACAGGCTCTCCTTGTTGGCCTCGACCAGCCGGCCGATCTGCTCGACCACCCGGCCGCGCACCGGCGCCGGGACAGCCGCCCAGCCGCGCTGCGCCGCGCGGGCGCCGCGGCAGGCGTCGACGAAGCCGGCGAGGTCGGAGGGCACCGCGGTGCCGACGACCTCGTCGGTGCGGGCCGGGTTGACCGAGACGAGGCCGGTGTCCGGGCCGGTCGCGGAGTTCGGGGTGGTGGCCGTGGTGGTCACCGGGCCACCGCCGGGAGGGCGAAGTCGGTACCGGCGACTGCGGCGGTGATCGCCGCGACGGCCAGGTCGAGCTCGTCCTCGCCGATGGTCAGCGCGGGCCGCAGCCGGACCGAGCGCTCACCCCCGGGCAGCACCAGCACGTTCGCCGCGTGCATCCGGGCGACCACGGCGTTGCGCTCCTCGGGCGTCGGCAGGTCGAACGCCACGAACAGGCCACGGCCGCGGACGTTGTCGATGCCGGGGACCGCGCGCAGGTCGTCGAGCAGCCGCTTGCCCAGCACGGCGGCCCGCTCGATCAGCCCGTCGGACTCGATGACCTCCAGGTAGCGCCGGGACCGGACCATGTCGGTCAGGTTGCCGCCCCAGGTGGAGTTGATCCGCGACGGCACCGCGAACACGTTGGTCGCCACCTCGTCCACCCGGCGGCCGGCCATGATCCCGCAGACCTGCAGCTTCTTGCCGAACGCGACGACGTCGGGTTCCAGGCCGAGCTGCTGGTAGGCCCACGCCGAGCCGGTCATCCCGCAGCCGGTCTGCACCTCGTCCAGCACGAACAGCGCGTCGTGCTCGCGGCACAGCGCCTGCACCGCCTGCAGGAACTCCGCGCGCAGGTGGTTGTCGCCGCCCTCGCCCTGGATCGGCTCGGCGATGAAGCAGGCGATGTCGTGCGGGTGCGCGGCGAACGCGGCGCGGGCCTGCTCCAGCGCGACCGCCTCGGCCTCGGCCACCGCGGCGACCGCGGCGTCGTCGAGCGGGAAGCGCAGTGCCGGCACGTCGATCCGCGGCCAGTCGAAGATCGGGAACCGCCGGGTCTTGGCCGGGTCGGTGTTGGTCAGCGACATCGTGTAGCCGCTGCGCCCGTGGAACGCCTTGCGCAGGTGCAGCACCTTCGTGCCCCGGTGGCCGGGTCGGCCGTGCGCCTCGTTGTGCTGCTGCTTCCAGTCGAACGCGGTCTTCAGCGCGTTCTCCACGGCCAGCGCACCGCCCTCGACCAGGAACAGGTGCGGCAGCGCGGGGTCGCCGAGCACCCGGGCGAAGGTGGCCAGGAACGACGCCTGCTGGCGGGTCGCGATGTCGGAGTTGGACGGCTTGTTCACCGCGACCTCGGTCAGCTCGGCCAGGAACGCCGGATCGCCGGTCAGCCCGGGGTGGTTCATGCCCAGCGGCGCGGAGGCGAAGAAGCTGAACAGGTCCAGGTGGCGGGTACCGGTCCGGGCGTCGACCAGCCAGGACCCCCGGCTCTCCCGGGTGTCCAGCACCAGGTCGAAGCCGTCCACGAGCAGGTGACGACGCAGCGTCTCGTGGACGTCGGCGGCGGGGATCAGCCCTGGTGAGGTCATGGACCGAGTGTCCGGACCGGACGCGTCGCGGCGCACCGGGCACACCGTCACGATCGGTCGACGAACTGCCACGATTGCGGGGTGCCGCCGACGAAACGTCAGCTCGACGACCTGGACCGGGCGCTGCTCGCCCTGCTCGCTGCGGACGGGCGGGCCACGATGGCCCAGCTCGGCCGCGGGGTCGGGCTGTCCCGGACCGCGGTGCTGGCCCGGGTGCAGCGCCTGGAGCGGGACGGGGTGATCCGCGGCTACCGGGCCGACGTGGCGCTGCCCGACGCCCCGGACACCCACCGGGCCCGGGTGGGCATCGTGATCCGCACCCCGGACGTGGCCGGCTACGTGCGCCGGTTGATGGCGCTGGACGGGGTCGACGAGGTGGAGACGGTCGCCGGCGAGTACGACCTGGTGGTGCTGCTGGCCGCGCCCCGCGCCGAGGAGCTGGACACCGCGTTGGACCGGATATCGGGCTGGCCGCAGACCGTGCGCACCACGACGTGGGTGGTGCTGCGGCGCTACCGGTGACCGTCCGAGCCCGGGGGCGGCCGCATGAACCACCACGTCACCACCAGCGCCACGAGCGCGGCCACGACCAGCAGCGTCAGGTCCATGGCAGCGGGTGGTCCCTCGGTTCGCAGGTACGGCTCTCCGTTCTGCAGAGCATCGGGGCGACGCGCAGATAGGGTGAGCTGCCTCACCCGGGGTGCCGTCCGCACCGCCCGGGTGGCCCCGGACGACCACGCGGCCGTGCGTCGCACCCCGAGTCGATCACCCCTTCCCGATACCGTGGGTGAATGGCAGGACGCGCGACCCAGAAGTCTTCGCTGAGCGGGAGCAGCGCGGGCCGGGGCAGCAGCACCCGCTCCGCCCGGGGCGCGGCGGCGCGCACACCGGCCCGCCGCGCGACCGGGTCGGCCCGCCGTCCGGTCGCCCGCCGCCCGGCCAAGCGCGGTCCCGACCTGGTGGACAGGGGCATCGACGCGGTCGGCCGGGGGATCGTCGCACTGGGCCGCAGCGTCGGCCGGGCGCTCGGGCGCACCCGGGAGCTCGACCCGGCCCACCGCCGCGACGGCCTCGGCGTGGTCCTGCTGGTGCTGGCCGTCATCAGTGCGGCGGGCATCTGGTGGGAGGCCGGCGGCCCGGTCGGCCGCTGGTTCTCCCTCGCCGTCGGCTACGTGATCGGGCTGGGCGCCGGCGTGCTGCCGGTGGTCCTGCTCGGCGCCGCGATCGTGCTGGTGGCCACCGAGCCGCACCCGGAGGCCCGGCCGCGGGTCGCCGTGGGCACCCTGCTGCTGGCGCTGGGCGTCCTCGGGCTGGTGCACCTGGCTGCCGGGTCCCCGGACGAGCCCGCGCTCTGGAACACCGGTGGGGGGGCGCTGGGCTACCTGGCGGCCACGCCGCTCGCGACCGGCTTGACCGCATGGGTCGCCGTACCGGTGC